>CAJOQW010000122.1 GCA_905236955.1 uncultured Bacteroidales bacterium | reverse complement strand
GGTTCGGGCAGGGTGGCGAAGGGGCGTCTGGTCACTTCCGGCCAGAGCCTCGATTTCATCGTGACGCAGAATCCCAGCGCTCCCGAAGGGGCTTTCGCAGAAAGCGTTTACGGAATATACAATTACGACGGGAACGGCTCCAATCTGGTATACGACCCTTTCCGGCATCAGACCAATCTCGTCAAGGCCGCGTCCGGGAACATCTTCCGACTGGTGGACCCTGCCGGGAACACTTTTTATGAAATCAGTGGGCTGCCCGTACAGTTCGCGCCCTCGGACAGTGTTTCTTTCACCCTTTACCAGAACTGGATCCCCTCACTTGGATACAAGACCGAGTTCGGAGCGTGGGTGCTCAAGGTGGAGGGCAGCCACGTCTGGCTGGCGGGAGGGGACAACATCGGTTTCGTCATAAAGCGGTAAGGAATGAGGAAGTTTTTCTTGATCATGGCTGCTTCACTGCTTTCCTTCATCACCTCGGAGGCAGTTCCGGCATACCCATATCCGATAACGTTGCAACAACCGGACGGCAGCACCGTCATGGTGCACCTCCATGGTGACGAATTCTCGCATTGGGCCACCGCTGCCGACGGCCGCACGGTCGCGATCGGCCCCGACGGCTTCGTGCGGGAGCAAAGTTATCGGTCCATGACGGCTTTTCCCTCGATGGCGGCCGACAGGCGCCGCAGGGCGCAGGAGGACAGGGCGCAGCACCGTGCGGCCCCGGAACTGACCGTGGGCAGCAAGCATTTCCTTGTTATGCTCATCGAGTTCTCCGACCTGGGTTTCTCCACCTCGGATGCCCATGACCGGTTTTACGACATGCTCAACAAGAAGGGTTATTCCGCCAACGGGGGCACCGGTTCGGCGCATGATTACTATTACGACCAGTCGATGGGTGTGTTCGACCCCGTGTTCGATGTCATCGGTCCCGTCAAAGTGGGCGGCAAGATGGCGGATTATGGCGGGGACGACAGCGACGGCAGCGACAAGGATCCGGCCGGGCTGCTTGCAGCAGCCTGTTCCACGGCGGTTGCGCAGAACATGGTGGATTTCAGCGAATACGACCTCGACGGCGATGGCTATATCGACAATATCTTCTTCTATTACGCCGGTTTCAGCGAGGCCGAAGGCGCCGGTACCGACGCCATCTGGCCCCACGCTTCTGGGATATACGGCGGAACTGCCTACAACGGGGTCAAGATAGGCTCCTACGCCTGCTCCGCTGAACTAAGGGGCAAAAGCGGACACAAGATGACAGGTATAGGAGTGTTCTGCCACGAATTCGGGCATGTCCTGGGCCTTCCCGATTTCTACGATACCGACGGGGAGGAGAACGGGGAGGGCCCCGGACTCATGGATTTCTCGCTCATGTCCGGAGGCTGTTACAACAACGACCTTTGTTCACCGCCGAACCTTGGCGCCATAGAACGCAATATGCTGGGCTGGATGCCGGATCCCGAGCCTTGGACGGAAGAGGGGGTCAAGACCATACCCGCCATCACATCCAATGTCGCATACAGCACCCCGACCAACAACGAAGGGGAGTATTTCGTGTATGAAGTGAGGGACGGAACCGGCTGGGACGCCTACATCCGCTACAGAAGTCTCGACCCCGCCCCCCGTGGCATGCTTGTTTATCATGTGGACAAGTCCCGCAACCTTATCGGGGATGTTACGGCGGCCCAGCGTTGGACTTCGGGCTACGGAATCAACGAGTATGGGGACCATCCCTGCTGCGCCATCGTCTGTGCCAGGACCACTTATTCCAGTTACGGCCAGGTGGTTTTCCCGGGAGAAGCGAATGTAAGGGAATTCTCGGGCAAGAACGGCTTTACGCTCACATGGGACGGCGGCTTCAGCGGATACGATCTTTACGATATAAGTTATTCTTCCGGAAGCGTCTCCCTCAATCTTGTCTTTGACAGGGAGAGGAACATCAGCGGTTATGTGCTCGATTCTTCGGGCAATCCCTTGGAAGGCGTCGAAGTTTCCGTGGCGGACAGGAATGCCTTGGGCGCGGTTTCCCGTCTTTTCGCCCCGGGCAAGCCGAGGAGCCTGAAACAGGTTCGGGACGCAGCCTCCGTGGCTTCTGCGGTTACAGGTAAGGACGGCCGCTACAGCATGGATATCCCGTCGTCGGCCTCATCGGCGTTGCTCCTTTCGGCTTCCAAGAACCGCTACCGCCTGAATGAGACGGAAATTGAACTGGCCATGGGCCGCATCTGCAAGGACATCACGCTGCTGAATGCCGTCGAAGGAGATTCGCAGGGACTCTCGAAATACCATGCGGTCAGCGGATATGGCATCGGATTCGGAGAAGGTCCGTGCTCGATTACCGCCGGGGTATATTTCACGGAAAAGGAACTGAAGGACTATATCGGATACAAGATCACCGATATCCGCTTCGTTTTCTATTCCAGCGACGGAAATGCCGACGAAGTGAGTGTCTTCGTCGATTTCGACAACGACAGGAAGTACACCCGGAAAGTCGATTCCCCCAACTTCGCCAACGGTTTTTCGGCCCAGAGCGTGGCCGAGGCGGGGCTCACCATCCCGGCAGGGAAGGAAGTCATCTTCGGCTATGCCTTGAAGAACAATGCTTACGGCTATCCCGTGGCCATAGACAGCGAAGAAGACAAGGTTGGCTACGGCCTTATAAGGAACGACTGCGAGGCCAGGGGAGGAGGCTGGTCGGGACTTGGGTACGAAGATGAAAGCGGCACCCATAAGTATGTCCCGATAGTGGAGGTTTACCTCATGCAGGAGGTTTCGCCTTTCGTCTCTTTCGGCATAAAGATCATCTCCACCAAGGCTTCATTCACTGCCGGGAAAGTTTACGACTTCTCGTTCATCAACGCTTCTTCGGGCGAGACTCCGGTTTCTATCGCGTGGTATTACGACGGCCAGCCCCGGGAAAGCGCCAGCATCGCCGTATCTTCGGGAGAGCACGAGGTGAAAGCGGTCTGCATGTATTCCGACGGCAGTACCGAGGAGATAGTGCAGATGATAAAGGTGCAGTGAGGATTCTTGTCAGTCCAGCTTGAGCACGGCCATGAAGGCGCTCTGGGGCACCTGCACCTTGCCTATCTGGCGCATGCGCTTCTTGCCCTCCTTCTGTTTTTCGAGCAGTTTGCGCTTTCGGGTGACGTCGCCGCCGTAGCACTTGGCCGTTACGTCCTTGCGCACCTGCTTAACGGTTTCACGCGCAATGATCTTGGCTCCGATGGCAGCCTGTACGGGGATGTCGAACTGCTGGCGGGGGATGAGGTCCTTGAGTTTCTCGCACATCTTGCGCCCGAAAGTGTAGGCGTTGTCCTCGTGAATCAGGGTTGAAAGGGCATCGGCGGGCTCCCCGTTGAGGAGTATGTCCAGCTTTACGAGCCTGGCTGGGCGGTAGTCGGTCAGATGGTAGTCGAACGACGCATAGCCCTTGGAGATGCTCTTGAGCTTGTCGTAGAAATCGAAGACTATCTCGCTCAGGGGCATGTCGTAGTTCAGCTCCACCCTGTCCGCAGTGATATAGTTCTGGGATACGAGCGTACCCCGCTTGTCGATGCAAAGCTTCATGACAGGCCCGAAGAATTCGGCCTTGGAGATTATCTGTGCGCGGATATAAGGTTCTTCGATATGGTCTATGAGGGTGGGGGCGGGAAGCCCGGATGGGTTGTGGACGTCCAGGACCTCGTGTTGAGATGTGAAAACCTTGTACGAAACGTTAGGCACGGTGGTGATCACGTCCATGTCGAACTCGCGGAAGAGCCTTTCCTGCACTATTTCCAGATGGAGGAGCCCCAGGAATCCGCAACGGAAGCCGGAGCCTAGGGCCAGGGAGCTTTCGGGTTCGTACACGAAAGAGGCGTCGTTGAGCTGGAACTTCTCGAGAACGGTGCGCAGTTCCTCGAACTTGTCGGCCTGCACCGGATACATGCCCGCGAACACCATGGGCTTGACCTCCTCGAAGCCGGCGATGGCTTGGGAGGCGGGATCCGCGGAGGATGTTATGGTGTCGCCCACCTTCACTTCCTTTGCGCTCTTGATGCCGCAGATGGCGTAGCCGACGTCGCCGCAGCCCACCCCTTCGGTTGGGACGAGCTTCATGCGCAGGAGCCCGACCTCTTCGGCGTCATAGTCTTCGCCGGTGGCCATGAAACGCACCTTCTGCCCTTTGCGCAGCGTGCCGTTCAGCACCTTGAAATATGCGATGACCCCGCGGAACGGGTTGAAGACGGAGTCGAAGATGAGTGCCTGCAGGGGAGCCGATGGGTCGCCTTGCGGGGCTGGTATCCTGTCGATTATGGCGTCGAGGATGGGCGCCACGCCTTCCCCTGTGCGTGCGGAAATCTTGAAGATGTCATCGTGGCTGCATCCCAGCAGGTCCACTATCTCGTCCGCCACGACCTCAGGCTGCGCGGAGTCCATGTCTATCTTGTTGAGAATTGGGATTATCTCGAGATTATGGTCGATTGCGTGATAAAGATTGGCGATGGTCTGGGCCTGCACGCCCTGGGAGGCGTCCACCACCAGCAAGGCTCCTTCGCAGGAGGCTATCGAACGGGAGACCTCATAACTGAAGTCCACATGGCCGGGAGTGTCGATGAGGTTGAGGGTGTAGCCCTTGTACTGCATCTGGATGGCATGGCTCTTTATGGTGATGCCTTTCTCGCGCTCGAGCGACATGTCGTCCAGCACTTGATTCTCCATCTCGCGCCGGTCGAGGGTGTTGGTCAACTCCAGGAGGCGGTCCGCCAGGGTGCTTTTGCCGTGGTCTATATGGGCGATTATGCAGAAATTCCTGATGTTCTTCATTTCCATTTGTGCAAAGATAAGATTTTTTTGGCACTGGCTTTGCTATAATGTCCGTTTGTACGACAACCTTAACTTTTACCTCCTGAAGAAATATTCGCGTTGTGTAAATGCTAATGTTTTAAACTCATTCTACTATGAGCTGGCCCAATCATTCAATCATTGCCATCGCGGCAGCCCTCCTGTTCTCGCTGCCGTCGTGCCGTGTGGAAAACTTCGGCACCGACAATCTGGAAAAGACGACGATCTCTTTCAGTTCCTCCTCAATCGTGGTAGCGGTCGGCGGCACCGCGGCAAACGCGGCCACCGCATCTTCCGGGGCCACCCTCACCTACATTTCCGGCGATGAATCCATCGCTACGGTCAATAAATCCAACGGCACCGTCACCGGTGTCAAGGCGGGTTCCACCACCATAACGGCCACAAGCGCAGCAACCGACGTTTATGCTTCAGCATCAGCGTCCTACACCATTACGGTAGTGGCGTCGTCGGACGGCACCGTCACCACCGTAACGTTCGAATACGCCACTCTCAGCCTCAAGCCGGGCGATACTTCGCTCAACCCGGCAACAGCAACTTCAGGAGCGGCTGTGTCTTACTCATGTTCAAACACTGCCGTTGCGACTGTCGGCGATGACGGCCTGGTCACCGCCTTGAGCGACGGTACGGCATACATCACCGCCACCGCCGAAGCCGCAAACGGATATATGGCGGCTTCGGCCAACTGCAGGGTCATCGTCAAGAGCGCCGACGACACCGGCAGCTCCGACATCGACCCGCACAATGCCAGCGACGAAGTGTCCACCTTCACTCCCGACGGTACCGTCAATGTGGTGTTCTCTTCGGACGGGGTGGAAGTCAGCGGGGACACCGGCCTGATTTCCTATACTACGGACGGCGCATCCGTGACAGTTACCAACGGCGATGAATCGGCCATAAGGTACGTGCTCAGCGGTTCTTCGTCCAACGGCTTCTTCAAGCTCTACAGCGGCAGGAAGCAGCTCATTGAACTGTCCGGGCTGAACCTGACGAATCCCGATGGTGCGGCCATAAACAACCAGAGCGGCAAGCGCACCTATGTGGTGCTTACCGGCAAGAACGCCCTCTCGGACGGAAGTCATTATACCCTTACTCCCGAGGGAGAGGACGAGAAGGCGGCGTTCTTCAGCGAGGGTCAGCTCTGCTTCAGCGGCACCGGTTCCCTCGAGGTGAACGCCACGGGCAAGGCGGCGATAACTTCGGACGATTATCTGCGGTTCCTTGGAGGTACGGTAACTGCAAGGTCCGGCTCCGGGCACGCCCTTCGCGGCAAGGATGCCGTCATTGTAAGCGCAGGCACCATAACCGCCGAGTGTTCGGCGGACATGAAGAAAGCAGTCTCCACCGACGGGTTCTACCAGCAGGACGGAGGTACCGTAACCCTAAGCAGTTCAGGATCGGCCGCTTACGACAGTGATGACGGCGACTATTCCGGCGCGGCCTGCATCAAGGCGGACGGAAACTTCATAATGAATGACGGCGTGCTTGCGTGCACCGCAACCGGACAGGGCGGCAAGGGCATTTCCTGCGACGGCACCGGCTATTTCAACGGAGGCACCATAACCGCCATGGCTACCGGTTCAGATTTCACCAAGGGGTCGGTGCATCCCAAGGCCATCAAATGCGACGGTCCCATAGTCGTTACAGGCGGTGAGGTTAACGTATCCTCCTCCCGCCATGAAGCCATGACGACCGACGGCACCTGGACCCAGAGCGGCGGCATGGTCATAGCGAATGCATACGACGACGCCATAAACAGCGCCAGCTCCATGAAGATTTCGGGGGGTTACCTGTTCGGGCACGGAACCAACAACGACGGCATCGACGCCAACTCCTCGATAGAAATCAGCGGGGGCATCGTGGTAGGGGTCGGAGCGAACGGGGCGGAGACCGGAATAGATTCCGTCGAAGGCACTTACGTCACTGTGAACGGCGGATACGTGCTGAGCCAGGGCGGGAGCATAGGGCCTTTCAACACCACCAATTCCAAGGCTTATGTCTCTTTCTCCGCATCAGCGGGAACGAAGCTCGCCCTGCAGGACGGCGGCAATTTCATCGTGGCATATACTGTACAGTCCGGCGGCACAAGCATCATCCTGTTCACGCCCGACCTCAAATCGGGCAGTTCCTACGACGCCTACACCGGGGTAAGCTACACTCCGCAGTATTTCGGATGCTTAGCAACCGAGGGCATTTCCGGAGGCACCAAGGCTACATCCCTTACCGCTTCATCTTCCAGTACGGGCGGAGGCATGGGCGGCATGGGCGGAAACCCGGGCGGAGGTCCGGGCGGAGGTCCGGGCGGAGGCCGTCGATAAAACATTGAATTTTATTATATTTGTAGGAATTAATCTTCTACAAAATGAAAAATCTGCTTTTGTTCCAAAACTTCGGCATCTGGGAAATACTCATCATCGCCCTGGTCATACTCCTCCTCTTCGGCGGCAAGAAGATCCCCGAACTCATGAAGGGCCTCGGAAAGGGTGTCAAGAGCTTCAAGGAAGGCATGGCCGAAACCGAGAAGGACCTCAATGACATAAAGAAGGAGCTAGACAAGCCCTCGGATACCGGTTCTGCGGAATAGACGATGGCGGAAATGTCCTTCTGGGACCATCTGGAGGCGCTCCGCTGGTGCCTTTTCAGGGTGGTCATCGCGTTGGTAATCGTGCTGGTGGGGTGTGTTATCGCCCTGCCGCACGTTTTTGACCCGTTCATCCTGGGGCCTACGCATCCCGACTTCTTCGTTTACCGTCTTTTCGGTTTCGCCTACGGCCCGGCCCAGAAAGTGGACATAATCAACATCAACGTCGCATCCCAGTTCCTCACCCATATCAGCACGGCGTTCTGGATTTCCCTGGTGCTCGTATTCCCTTATCTGATGTACCAGGTATGGGTTTTCGTAAGGCCTGCCCTTTACCCCAAGGAGGTCAAGGGCGTGCGCACCGCATTCACCGGAGGAACGCTGCTTTTCTATATCGGGTGCGCAGTGGGATATATCGTTGTATTCCCTATAATCTTCAAGTTCCTTACCCAGTACCGCATCGGGGCGGAAGTCACCAACCAGATCAACCTCAATTCGTACATGAGCATCTTCCTCACGATGATATTCGTGATGGGTCTGGTGTTCGAGCTTCCGGTGCTGGCATGGCTGCTGAGTGCGGTCGGAGTCCTAAGGAAGAAGCAGCTCAAAAGCTGGAGGCGCTATGCAGTGGTGGTGCTTCTGATACTTGCAGCCGTCATAACCCCCACAGGCGACCCTTTTACCCTGCTGGTCGTGTTCATCCCACTGTATCTGCTTTATGAATTCAGCATTTTGATAGTCAAGGATGGCGAAGCTTAATGTTTATGTCAAGAGCATGCGCCTGCGCACGCTTCCTCTTTCCCTTTCGGGCATACTGATGGGTTCCCTGCTGGCGTTGGCCGATTACCGCGTCCCTTTCGTTGTCATCTTGCTGGTATGCCTTACCACGGTGCTGCTTCAGATCCTTGCCAACCTGTGCAACGAACTCGGTGACGTGCAGCATGG
>CAJOQW010000121.1 GCA_905236955.1 uncultured Bacteroidales bacterium | reverse complement strand
TATCACAATGCCGCCGTATTCATATATCCTTCGCGATTCGAAGGTTTCGGGATACCAATCCTCGAAGCGTTTGAATATGGCTGCCCTGCCGCGGTCGCAGATGCGACTTGCTTCCCTGAAGTCGGAGGGGATGCTGTCGAATACTTCGATCCGGACAGCGCCGAATCCCTCATGGCTTCAGTCTGCAAGATACTCGAAGATGAAACCTATGCGGACTCCCTCAGGCTTAAGGGGAAAATGCGGGTTTCGGGTTTCACTTGGGAGAAAACCGCTGCGCGCACTTTGGAAACATATAAGAAAGCCCTGGAATGAAACAGCCGAAAGTCTCCGTCATAACGGTCAGTTACAATTCTGCCGCGAGCATCGAAAAGACCATCCTTTCGGTGCTGGAGCAAACATATCCCGATATCGAGTATATAGTCATAGACGGGGGAAGTTCCGACGGCACGGTTGACATCATACGGAAATACTCCGACAGGATCGCATATTGGGTGTCCGAGCCCGACGGAGGTGTCTATTACGCCATGAACAAGGGGATTGTCGCCGCCACGGGAGACTATCTCCAATTCCTCAATACTGGGGATTTCCTGATGGACAAGGATGCGATTTCCAGTTTCATCACTCATCTCGAATCCGATACGGTCGTAGCTTACGGCGATATCCTGTGCCGTACTTCGGTCGGGGATTATCTCCAGGCAAGACCCCCTCTGGAGACCCTCCGCAAATATGATGTCTTACCCCACCCGGCGACCATGGTCCTTACCGTCTTCCAGAAAAGCATGCCTTTCGACACATCCTTCAGGATTGCTGCGGACTACGATTTCTTCTACAAGGCCTATTTCGAGGCAAAAGCGGCCTTCCAGTACATACCTGTCACCCTGACGGCTTATGACGCCGAGACAGGCTTGTCGAAGGACAACTTCGTCGCGAACTGGAAGGAATGCCGCCGCATCTGGGGCAGGAATCCTTCGGCAGCCGTCTGGATCGACAGAATGAAAGCTTTGATTATCTGGTGGTTACGCGGCTTGGCTAGTCACCTTGTCCCCAAATCCCGGATAACTGCTTACGTTGTAGAAAAACGCAGGAGGCAACGCAAATGACCCTTTCCATCATCATACCCGTATATAACGCCGAACCTTATCTGGAGAAGTGCGTCAAATCTTGCTCAGGACCGGACAGCGAAATCATCCTGGTGAACGACGGCTCTACCGACGGTTCCCTGGAACTGATGCGCAAACTCGGGGCCGGCACCCCGGGAATCCGACTTTTCTCGCAGGAGAATTCAGGCCCGGGAGCAGCCAGGAATGTGGGCATCCGCGCTGCGAAAGGAGAGTATGTCTGGTTTGTCGATGCAGACGACTGGCTTGAGCCCGGAGCCATAGGATCCTTACTTGGCACCCTTGCCGGACATAAATGCGATTATATCTCCATTTCGGCCAGGAACACAGACAGCGATGTCCTCAGGAACACCCTCCCGGCAACGGACGACCCCAAGTCGGTCTTCCACTCCCTGCGCTGGCTCGACTGCGACACCATGTACATCTGGCGCAGGCAATTCCTGCTTGATAACGGACTGTTTTTCAAGGAAAGGCTGTTCTTCGAAGATTCCGAGATGATACCCAAAGCCCTGTATCTGGCTGATACTTGCCATGTTACGAACAAGATGCTATATAATGTATATGTTCGTCAGGGTAGCATTACCCGCTCGCGGAGTCTCAAGAAGAACTACGACCACGTAAAGGTCGGGAAGTACCTGCTCGAATTCCGGAATGGCAGGGTTGCGGATGAAAGGAGCCGGCAGGTCTTCAACCAGCGGATTTGCGTTATGCTCAACCGCGCGTTCCTCGGCATGACCAGCTGCAGCCGGGAAGAGATAAAGGATTTCAACCGCAGGCTCTCCGCTGAAAAGGCCCTTCCCCATGTTTTCAAGGAAAGTGACATCCTGCGCTACAAGTTCGAATTCCTGCTTTTCCACCTGCTGGGAAGGAACTATGTCGCCGCATTCCGTTTCCTCAATGTTTTCAAGGGGCTGAAAGCCTGATTATTTATTATTTTTGCAAGGACATGGCACTCATAGGCATAATGGATTCCGGTTCGGGAGGGCTGAGCGTTTTCCGCGAGATACGCAAGGTCCTGCCCCAGGAGCGCTATGTGTATTTCGCCGACAACGCCCATTGTCCTTACGGCAGCAAGACTACGGATTATATCCAGGATAGGTTGCGGCGAATTACCAATTATTTCCTCTGGAGGGGCGCTTCGGTCATGGTGCTGGCATGCAATACCGCCACCGCGGCAGCCATCGAGATGCTCCGCAGGGAATATCCCATTCCTTTCGTAGGGATGGAACCGGCGGTAAAGCCTGCAGCCCTGGGCACCAGGACAGGCGTAATCGGCATCCTGGCCACCGCCGGCACCCTGAAGGGCAGCAAATACCTGACGACAAAAGGGCGTTTCGAAGGCAACGTGCGAATCGAGGAACACGTCGGACAGGGTTTCGTCGAACTGGTGGAGAAGGGTGAACTTACGGGGCTTCATGCCGAAGATGTGGTCCGCAAGAGCCTTGTTCCCCTTCTGGATGAAGGGGCCGACCGCATCGTGCTGGGCTGCACCCATTATCCGTTCCTTCTGGACACGCTCAGGAAAGTAGCCGCCGACAGTGGCCACGCCGATGTCGAGTTCATAGATCCGGCTCCTGCCGTAGCCCGTCGCCTGGCCGGCATACTCGAAGAAAACGGCATACCCCTGACAGACGGATATCCCGGGACCGAGCTTTTGAGCTCCGGGCCCCGGGACAACCTGATCATGTTGGCTTGCGGAAGAGATTCTTCGCTGTGCCCTTAATGACAGCGCCTTCCGGAATTATTTCATTACTACCGTATTTTCCTGTACCTGACCGAGGACCTCGAAGTAGGGAACCCCGTCGGTCACCGCCGTGCGGTAGATGGTGTCATCTACCCGGAAGTACTCGTTGCCGTCGGCAAGGGTGACGGTATCGTAGTCATCGGGGAGGGCCTTGATCAGGGCTCCTGCGGGAGGAACAATAACCTGATACTTGCCGTCTGCACCTTTGATGAAGAACACTCCGTCGTCGTAGTAATACTCCGTGTTTGCTGCCGCATAACTCTGCACGAGGCCGAGCTGGGTGGCGAGGTTGTAGGAGGCCAGGCTCCTTAGGGTGTTCATGTCGACGTCGGTGGTGCTTTTCGCTACCGCAGCCTGGGAGGCTTGGACGGCCTGCTGCTGGGCGATTGCGGCATTCTGCGCTGCGATGGTGGCATTGTTCTCGGCGATGATCCGGTTCTGCTCCTGGATGGTGTTGTAGTTATCGTTGATTATGCGATAAGTACGGTACACATTGTTGTAGTAAGCGAAGCGGATGACATCGAGCTCGAGGTCGTAGAGATCGTACGCAAAGCCGAAGCCGTAGGGCGGACGACATACTATATAATTACCGAGCCAATACCTGTACCAGATGTCGTTATAGAAGTAATAGTCTATTCCCCAATATGTTATCCTCCTGTAGTGGGGCAGGTACCTGACCCTGTATCCGAAGAAGTGGGGATCCCTGCCGAAGAAGCGTCCGGGACGGTTCCAGTCCATGAAAGGACGGTTGACGGGATGTACCCTGACTCCGCGGTTATCGAAGCGGACTTCGCCGGGAGGCGGGCCCTGGGTCTGGCGGTTGTAGCTGTTGCCGGTATTGTAGCCGCGGTTTCCGCCGGCCGCGCCGCCTGCATTGGCATTGCCGCTGTTCACCGCACCTCCGCGCGAGGAGGATCCTCCGCTGTTATAGGTGCGCCCGTTGCTGTTGTTGGCGGAGGGAGTTCCGCCGGTATTGTTGTTCACGACTGCGGGAGGATTGCTGCCGCCCTTGGTGGCAGCGACCTCGTTGCCGCGTGAAGAAGAACCTGAGGTCGAGCGGGATACTCCGCCGCTGCGGCTGCTCGAGGATGAGCTGCCTGCGGAAACGGAACCGCTGGCGCGGGTCTGGCTGGTGCCTGACGAGCGGGACACGGAACTGCTGGTACCGCTTTCGGTAGTACCTCTGCTGATGGTACCGCCGCGGGCCCTGGAAGTTGTCTGGGAACTACCTGCACGGCTCGAAGAAGAGGAGCTTCCGCTTGTGGAGCGGGAAACGCTGCCGTTCGAACGGGTGGTGCTGCCCGCGGAACGCTGCTGGACGCTTGTGGTGGAGCGCTGCTGGCTGCTCGAAGAGGGGCGTGAGACACTCGCCGAGGAACGTGAAGAACTGCCCGAGGAGCGCTGCTGGACGCTCGCCGAAGCACGGGTGCCCGTGGACGGGCGGGATACACTGCTGGAAGAACGGCTGCTCGAACCGCTTCGGGAACTGCCTCCGCCGCGTGATTGGGCACTGAGGTCTACTGAGGTAAG
>CAJOQW010000120.1 GCA_905236955.1 uncultured Bacteroidales bacterium | reverse complement strand
ATGACAAGGACGATGAGTTCTTGTCCCTGGACGGTCCCGCCGGAACCCAGTACATCGGGTACTGGTACAGCAACTTCATAGGCGCCGAAGGGGATGAACCGAAGCCTGCCATCGCAGACGCCACCTGCAACGTATTCAGCATCGGTTCCAACTCCCAATTCAACAACTGCTGGTCCATGATGCTCAGCATCATCACCACCGCGGACTGGACCTTCGAGAAGAATTTTGCGAACCGTTATTGCACCAATCCCGTTCCCGACGGAACTTACACCTTCGGAACCGAGGCAAAGATCGGGGCGATAGTTCCGCTGAGATATAACGCCTCGTCAAGGTGTTACGTCACCAACGCCTACACCGGTACCACATATTACCCGGTGTCCGGATCGGTTACGCTCGCTAACGGAACCATCTCCGTAGATCTGACCTGCAAGGCGACCGAGGCCGCCCTCGAGGGCAGGCCGAACAGCCCGGCCACCATCCATCTTACCGGAGGCACCGCTTTCACTTGCTACTATCTGCAAGACTGGAGCGCCCTTTCCCGCGTCAGGCTTTTCTCCATCAACTCGCCCGTCCCGATTGATTAAGCGGCGTTTTGGCGCAGCCCTATCCATAAGAGAGGGGGTGACCAGAAAGGTTGCCCCCTTTTTTTGTGCCTGCGCCACTATGGACAATAAAAAAACCGCACCCGGAAAGGATGCGGTTTTTTATTGTACGAAACTTGATTATGCGATGGGGGTTCCGAGCTTCTCGGCCACCTTGTCGATGGCGTCCTTGACGGTTGCGATGCCGCTGGTTTCCTCGTCGGGGATCTTGACTCCGAAGACCTTCTCGAACTCCATGAGGAGTTCTACGGTATCGAGGGAGTCAGCACCAAGGTCATTGGTGAAGTTTGCGGTTTCAGTTACCTCAGAGGGCTCAACGCCGAGCTTGTCGACGATAATGGCCTTCACTTTGTTTACGATCTCTGCGTATTCCATAATTAGTTTATTTAGATTTATTAGTACTTCCTAAGCGATAAGTTCTGCAAAGTAACGAAAAATAATTGACTTATGCAAACCTGCTCATTCCGTGCCGGAACTCTCGTTTGCCAAAGCCGTGCCAGAATCGTCGGATGTGTCTTCCTTGCTGAGTTTCAGCCAGATACGTATGGCGTTGAGGCCGTTGAGCAGGTAGAAGATATACTTTATAAGCTGCACCACGGTATAGTTTGAACCCTCTCCGGAGCCCAGCACGATGATCCACAGGATGATGGAGGTGACGTTGACGAGGGTCCACAGGTACCACTGGTCCAGATAGGCCTTCGCCATCAGAACGAGGGCCACGATGTTGGCTGTTGTGACGGCAGTGTCGAAAGCCATCTTTGCGATATTGACGGTTCCCTGGTGCCTGGCGATGAGCCATGCGACCAGAAGTACGGCCGCGTAAACCGCGACGAAAAGTCCGACCACCTTTGGCCAGTCCCCGGCCTTCAGCCGCCTTGCCTTTACGGCGTTCTTCGTGGTGGCACCCTTCTTTTTCCATCCGAAGAAGCCTATGAACTCCATGGGGATGAAGTAGAACAGGTGAAGGGCCAGCGTCATGGGGACGTTCTGGTCGAGCAGGGTGTATGAGTAGATGAGCACGTCCACCAGGCCGAAGACGAAGGTGAGTATGTTGCCGTTGGCGGCCAGGATGGTGCTGACCACGCCCATGAGCGCCCCGATGGAGGCGATGATTGTGAGTGCTACGCGTGCATCGGGCTTCTGCAGGTTCAGGATGCAGGCTATGGTGACGCAGACCGTCATGCCTGACAGCAGGAAGATGTTGAATGCTTTATTGAATGTCTTCTCGTTCATGACAAAGTGGGGCTTAATGCTTCGTGTATGCGTTTCGCAAGTTTCGGACCTGCAAAGTTAATCAAATCTTCCAAAGGAGCCGAAGCAATCCTGGCAACGGAGCCATAATGCAGAAGCAGCCTTTCGGAAGTTTTTGGACCGACGCCTGGAATGTCGTCCAGGGCGGAGTGGACTTCAGCCTTGGTGCGGAGGGAGCGGTGGAAGGTGATGCCGAAGCGGTGCGCTTCGTCGCGTATTTGCTGCAACAGCTTGAGCGATTGGGAGTTGCGGTCGAGGAAAAGGGGGTATGGATCGCCCACCCTTATCACCTCTTCGAGCCTTTTGGCGAGGCCCACCACCGTGAGCTTGTCCTGGATGCCCAGCTCGCACAGGGCCTGCCATGCGAAATCGAGCTGGCCCTTTCCGCCGTCTATCACCACCAGTTGCGGGAGGTCTTCGGGAGCCTCTTCCAGCATGCGGGAGTAGCGCCTGTTCACGACTTCCTTCATGGAGGCGTAGTCATTGGCGCCGACCACGGTCTTGATCTTGAATTTGCGGTAGTCTTTCTTGGACGGGGTCCCGCCCCTGAAGACCACGCAGGAAGCCACCGGATTGGTGCCCTGGATGTTGGAGTTGTCGAAACATTCCATGTGCTCGGGAAGGACATCCATGCCCAGGGCCTTCTGGAGCTCTTCCAGGACGCTTCGGTGGAAGGCGTCCGGGTCGGTGTGCTCCCGCTGCCGGAGCGTACCCATATGGTATTCGCGCGCGTTCTTCGCGCTCAGCTCCAGCAGTGAAAGTTTGTCGCCCCTTTCCGGCACGGTGAAGTGGATTCCGTTTATCTGCACGTCCGGGAGGAAGGGGACGATTATTTCTTTGGAGAGGGAGCCGAACTTGCTTTCTATCTCGGCTATGAAGGTGCTGAGCACCGTGGCCTGCTCTTCCTCGATCTGGCTGCGGAAACCCAGGTTGAGGCTTTGGATGACGGCCCCTCCCCGCACCCGGAGGAAATTGCCGAACGCTTCCGGCCCGTCGAAGACAAGGCTGAAGATGTCGGCTTCGAGGTCCCGCGCCGCGGTGATGATGCTGCGCGAATAATGCTTCCGGAGCGACTCCGCCTTTTCCTTGAAGAACTGGGCGCTTTCGAAATCAAGTTCCTCGGCTGCAGTCTTCATCCGGGCTTCGTACCCCTTGATGATGTCGTTCACCCCGCCTTTGAGCAGGGAAGTGATCTCCTCTATCCAGCCGCCGTATTCTTCCGTGCCCACGGCCCCGACGCAGCAGCCCCTGCAACGGCCCAGATGGAAATCCAGGCATGGACGGATCTTGCCGCGCAGGATTGTGCCGGAGTCTATCTTGTGGCGGCACGAGCGGAGCTGCCAGTTGGCATAGAAGAAGTCCAGCAGGTTCCTTGCATGCATCACTGTCGAATAGGGACCGAAATACCGCGCGCCGTCCTTCTGCACCTGGCGGGTCAGGAAGACCCTGGGATAGGCCTCGTCGGTGACGCATATCCATGGGTAGGTCTTGCTGTCCTTCAGGAGGATGTTATAATGGGGCTTGTACTGCTTTATGAGATTGTTCTCGAGCAGCAGGGCGTCGGCCTCGGTATCCACGACGGAATACTGCACGTCCGCTATCTTGCCCACGAGGAGCCTTGTCTTGGTGTTCAGCCGCGATGGATCCACGAAATACTGCGCCACACGCTTGCGCAGGTCTTTTGCCTTCCCTACATAAATGACCGTTCCCTCGGAGTTGTAGTATCGGTACACTCCGGGGGAATGGGGCAGCAACTTTATTATTTCCTGTATGGTCAATTATTCGAGGTACCCGGCGATGGCGGGATCCATCTTGGTTCCGCGCAGTTCGCTTCCCCTCTTGAGGATGGTCCCGTCCGGGCCGAAAAGTATGATCTCGGGAATGCCGTCGATGCCGTAGAGGTCGGTTGGGACCTGCTGGCAGTCGATGATCTGGTTCCACTCGAGGCCTTCTTCTTCGAGCGCCTTCATGGTGTCCTCGACCTTGTCCCATACTGCGATGGAGACGATGTCGAACTTGTCGCCGTGATATTTTGCGTAAACTTTCTTGATATTGGGGATTTCTGCCCTGCAGGGACCGCACCAGCTGGCCCAGAAGTCGGCGAGGATGTATTTGCCCTTGCCCACATAGTCGGAAAGCTTCTTTACGGTGCCGTCGGGCTGGGTTATCTCGAAATCGGTGAACTTCTGTCCCACTGCAGTCTTCTCCTTGGCCTCGAGGCCGGCGAGTATCTTCACGATGCTTTCATTTTCCTTGATTCCGGGGGCGAGGCCGTCCACGAGCCCGCGCAGTTCGGAGGGCTCGAGCATGGAAGCCAGGCTTTGGACGCATGTGAGGCCGAGGGCGCTGTTCTCGACGGCATATTCCTTCAGCTTGGCCTTGTATTCGTCCATCAGGGTTTTTTCAGTCTCTTCCTCCGAATCCCTTGCTGCACCGTAACGCTTCATGAAGTCTTCGTTCCATCCAAGGAATTCCACGAACTTGAGGTTCGCTCCCTTCTTTACCGCAGGTATGATGAAGTCCTCGTCCCCGCCGAAGTTGACCGTGACGGGATTGCCGTCGGGGATGAACTGGGAGAACTGGCTGCCGTCGGGGATGGCGACCACACACATCTGCATCTTGTCTACCGGGAGGTCGATGGAATACTTGCCGTCCACAGGGGTGATGAGTGTATCGACGCCGAGGCCGCGCACCTTTACCATTATTTGCTCCGTGCCTTCCGGAACGGTTCCGCTGAGGGTGGTTTTCGTGTTGCCGGCGGAACATGCTGCGACCGCTGCGACCGCAAGCACTGAAAACAATATTTTCTTCATAGTCTGATATTTATTGCTCTATTTGTTCTTCGGCACTGAGTATGTGAAGGTGAGTGTGGGACGCAGTTTCTCCTCGGAGGCTGCGGGCCCGTACAGGCGGCAGTAGTAATAACGGTCCCGGTCGAGATTCGTCTTGGTGGAGGTTGAGGTTGACGAACTGGCATACATCTGCGCCAGCATGGCGTAGTTGTAGTAGTTGGAGTAGGAACTGCCGTAATAGCCGCCGTATCCGTAGCCGCCGTAACCACCATATCCGCCGTACATGTTGCCCATGTAGCTCTGGTATGCCAGGTACTGGTAGTACTGGCTCAGTTCGGTGTTGCCGCTGGTGGTAGTGGTAGTGACGTCATTGTGCATGATCAGCAGCCAGATGTCGTAGTTGCCTTTGACCAGGCCTTCGTCGGTGTCGGACATGCCTATGAGTTCCTGGGCGTGGTAGGTGATGTCCGGAGAGAATGTGAAGAGCGAGAGGTTCCTGTCCCCCTGGTTCTCCTCGCTGGATGACGCGTCCGTCAGCCCCATGAAAGCGACGCTTTCCTCCCCTTTTATACGGCAGGTAGGGCTCAGGATCTGGGGCAGTTTGTACGATTTGTCGTAGTTGCCGTCGTTGACGTAGTTGAAATTGAGCGTAGCCCGGTTGATTATCGCGGACGAAGGGTCGTCCCCGTTTGCACGGATGGCGTCCATGATGCATTTCCTTATTTCCACCGCGCTAACAACGGGCTTGAGGCCGCCGCCGCCCTCCACCAGCACTTCTTCGCCGGCCTGTCCGGCAAGGGCGCGGGATTTCTCGCTGTCGTGGCCTGTAAGGTTGAGGCAGTACTGGGGGAACGAACCGGTGCCGGAATTCGTGGCAAGGGAGTCGAGGTCGTAGAAGCCCGTCGCCGAGAAATAAAAGAATACGCTGGTGTCCTTGCGCTCCCCGTCGAATACGGCGGAGTAGTTCAATTGCGCATAGTTGCCCGTTATGGAACCGTAGTCGCTGTCGTAGCCCAGCTGGAGCTCGAAAAGATTGATCCTGCCGCCTTGCCCGAGGGGCGCGGAGGTCTCGAGGTAGATGCCGGGAAGCCGGGACAGGTAGGTGTCGTAATCGGCCCTTTCCGCATCGGTCATCTGCAGGTATTTTTCGCCGAACTCCCTGGAGAAATTGAACGAAAGGGAGTCGCTGTCGCCGCTTATGTACGGGATGCCGTCGGAAACCCTGACGCTTCCGTGGGGGAAATCCTTGTTGAGGTCGTAGTCCTTGCTGTAGTCTATGGCCCTTGACGCTTCATAGACGTTGACCTTCTGTATGATTCCGGCCTGTCCCTCGTCTTCCACCGAAACGGAGTCGAGCGCCGCGCCGAAATGGAAGCTTTGGAAGATGCGGTCGGTTCCCATGTCGAAGTCGCTGTTGAACAGGGGGATGAGGGTGACCACGCTGGAACGGGTGGTGAGCCCGAACTCGTCGTCCTTGCGTATGGCCCCGACCGTGATGCGGGTGTCCGAGAAACCGGACAGGCTGTCCGCCATCTGCTGGCGGACACCGATCCTGACGGCATCGGGGGAAACTACCTTGTATGTGTTCGATACGGGAATCATGCTCCCGCCGAGCGTCTGGTCGATTTTCACACAAGCGGCGAGGCATACGCAGAGCGCCGCCGCGGCTATAGGGAATTTCATTGCTTACAACTTGTCATAAAAGGCATTGTATTCGTCGATGTAGCTGCCGTCTTCCATGCCGGCTGCGTTGTAGGGCAGCATGGGAAGCCCGAGTTCCTTGACATGGGCGACGAGTCTTTCGTCCACGTCCGGAGACCCGATGATTACACCGTCGGAGTACTTTATGGCCGTTTTAGCAAGTTCTATGCCATCGGGGTTGCCTGAGAGGGGGAGGTCCTGCCTCTGCAGGCCGCCGAACGGGACCTTGCCTGCGAACGCCTTGTCGAAGGGCCCCTGGGGGGTGTCGCCGTAAAGTGAAAGCACGATCTTGGCGGATGCGAAGATCGGGTCGCCTTTATAGGCCTTCTTGAGGTATGCGGGCACAAGCTGTGAGAACCAGCCGTTGCAATGGATGATGTCGGGGGCCCAGCGCAGCTTCTTGGCGGTTTCCATGACGCCGCGGGCGAAGAAGATAGCCCTCTCGTCGTTGTCCGGGAACAACTTCCCGTCCGCGTCGGTGTAAACCGCCCTGCGGCGGAAATAATCGTCGTTGTCGATGAAGTAAACCTGGATGCGCGCCGCGGCTATCGAAGCCACCTTTATGACAAGGGGACGGTCCACGTCGGAGATGATGATGTTCATTCCCGACAGGCGGATTACCTCGTGCAACTGGTTCCGGCGTTCATTGATGCACCCGAAGCGTGGCATGAACACGCGGATCTCCTTCTTTCTTTCCTGGATTCCCTGTGGGAGAAACCGGCCGATGCATGCGACCTCGCTTTCCGGAAGGTACGGGAAGATTTCGGAATTTACAAAAAGGACTTTCTGTGCGCTATTACTCATTTTAACAAAGGTAAGAATTTTTTTTGAATTCCCCATATTTTACTAACTTTGGATTCCATTATGGCCAAAACAACTAACAGGACAATCAAGCGCAGGCTCGCCGGAGCCTGGCTATCTTCGGTCATAAGCATAAGCCTCGTACTGATGCTCATAGGCGCCGCCGCCCTCGTCGGGGTCAACGCCAGAAGGGTATCCGACTACTTCAAGGAACATCTCCAGATGGAGGTCCTTCTCAAGCAGGAGGCGGGCGAGAAACAGGCGGCCGAGTTCGCCGCGGAGCTGCAGTCGCGTCCGTATGTCAATTCGGCCAACCTCGTCACCCGCGAACAGGGGAAGAAGGAACTGGAAGAAATGCTGGGCAAGGATTTCCTCGAGGTTTTCGAGAGCACATCCATACCCCTTTCGATCGAACTCACGCTCAAGGCCGATTATGTCAATGCGGACAGCCTGGCGATGGTGGGCGAGGCCGTAAGGAAATCCCCGCTGGTCGACGAGGTGGAGAGCCGCGGACATCTGGTGGACATCCTCAACGCCAACATATCCACCATAGCCCTGGCGCTCGCCGTGCTTGCGCTGCTGTTGCTCTTCATCTCCTTCGTGCTGATAGGCAATACGGTGAGGCTCAATGTGTATGCCCGCAGGTTCACGGTGCACGCCATGCAGTTGGTGGGAGCGTCGCGCGCTTTCATCCGCAGGCCGTTCATGCGTTCGGCCGTGATGATGGGCCTTTCGGCATCGCTCGTTGCGACAGCCTGCCTCGCGGGCGGGGGATATCTGCTCATGCGCAATTTCCCGCAACTCGCCGGAGTTTTCACCCCCGCAGGCCTGGCCCTGGTGGCAGGCATCATCCTGGTGTGCGGTGTGGGCATCTGCCTGGTGAGCACGTTTTTTGCCGTCAACCGCCTTACAGGCATGGACAAGGATCAATTATATTACTAGATATGGCAGACAACAACGAACAGACGGCCGTCACCCGCAAGGGGGTCATCCTGATGATAGCGGGCACCCTGGTGATGGCGCTGGGCTTCATCCTGCTTTCGGGCGGGGGAGTGAAGGACCCGCAGGTCTTCAATTATGCAATGTTCGATTTCCGCAGGCTTGTGCTGGCCCCGATAGTGATCGTCGCCGGCATTGTCGTGGTGATAGCCGGCATAATGGGCCCCGCCCGCAGGAACAAGTAGCATGGAGTGGTGGGAGGCCATAGTCCTGGGTCTGGTCCAGGGACTCACCGAATTCCTTCCGGTGAGCAGCAGCGGACACCTGATGATAATCCGAGAACTTCTGGGGGTGGACAGCTCCAATTTCCTCGATTTCACGGTGGCGGTCCATTTCGCCACTGTCCTGAGCACCATAGTGGTTTTCTGGAGCGCGATCTGGAAAATAATCAAGGGGGTCTTCAAGTTCAAGTACAACGACGAGACCGACTATTTCCTCAAGCTCTGCGTGTCGATGGTCCCGGTTGCCGTCGTGGGATTCTTCTTCAAGGACAAGGTCGAGGCCCTGTTCGGGGAGACGCTCACCGTCGTCGGCATCTGCCTCCTGGTCACGGCCGCCCTTCTGCTGCTGGCCACCTTGTATTCGCCCAGGCATCCCCGCTACCACAGGAACGGCATATCCTACCTGCAGGCCTTCATCGTGGGCCTGGGCCAGGCCTGCGCCGTTGCCCCCGGCCTTTCCCGCAGCGGCACCACCATCACAACCGGCCTCCTTACGGGCGTAAAGAAAGACAGCATGGCCCAGTTCTCCTTCCTCATGGTGCTGGTTCCCATAATAGGCGAGCAGATACTCTCGATACCCGACATGGTGGGCGGCGGAGCCTCGGCGGGCATCCTTCCCCTGCTGCTGGGGGCCCTTGCAGCCTTCGTTTCGGGCCTTTTCGCCTGCAAGGTCATGATAGGCATAGTCCGCAGGGCCCGCTTCAGCTGGTTCGCCCTCTACTGCGCCATCGTCGGCATCCTGGTCCTGGTACTGGGATGATCTATTTCACCGCAGATGTCCACCTGGGCCTCCCGGCCGGCGACGCGCCGGACCGGGAAGAGCGTTTCGTTTCCTGGCTCAAGGGCATACGCAGGCCCGATACCGAGGCCCTCTACCTGCTAGGCGACATCTGGGATTTCTGGTACGAGTACCGCGACGTAATTCCCCGTGAGGGGGCGCGCGTGGTATCGGAGATCATCCAGCTCGTGGAATATGGCATAGAAGTCTGCTACATCCCCGGCAACCACGACATCTGGCTCTACTCTTTCTGGCAGGACATGGGCGTGAAGGTGCTCGACCAGCCGTACAGGGTGACGCTCCAGCGCAAGAACCTGCTGATAGGCCATGGGGACGGTCTCGGCGGGGCGTCCAAAAGCTATTCGTTCATGCTCAAGGTTTTCCATAACCGCTTCTGCCAGAAGCTCTTCAGCGCCCTGCACCCTTGGCTGGCCTACCGTCTCGGCACCGACTGGAGCAACCGCAACCGGCGCTCCCACGGCGGGTACAAGTTCAGGGGAGGGGAAGAGCCGCTCTACAGGTTCTGCGTGGCGGAATGCGGAAAGGCCGCTGAGGAAGGCGCCCCGGTTGATTACTGCATTTTCGGGCATTTCCACGACGCGGTCGACCTCATGCTCCCGGTTCCGGAAGCCGTTGGGCGCGATAATTGTCCGGGACCGCGGCTCGTGGTGCTGAAGGACTGGATTGGCGGCGGGAATCATTATGCCGTCCTGTCGGGCGGAGAGCTGACCGTATTCTAGCGGTCCCTTGACTCCTCCACGGCGTCCTTCAGGGTACGTTTCAGGAACTCGGCCTCCTTTTCTTCCTGTTCCTTCTGCTCCCGCCTGCTGGCGCGGGACTTCACCGTGCTTTTAAGCTCGTCGCTGCTGATTCGGGTCTTCTTGGGATAATCGTAGAAGATCGAGAAATAGAACGATTCCCAGCCCCCGCTTTCCCATATCCTGACCAGTTTTTCGGTGTCCTTGTCCATGCCGGTGGGTTCGTAGCGCTTCTTGAGGTCGGCCCCGAACAGTTTCGCCACCATCTGCCAGAAACCGGCGGTGAAGCCGCTCCTGTAACTGCGGATGATCTCGTACGGAGGCATGCCGCATTCGCGGTCCACCAGGCGCATTAGCAGCATGCCCTGGGTTACGGTCATGTTGCGGATATCCTTCTCGAAGATGCGGAAGAGTTCCATCATGACGTCGTGCGTATAGACGTTCCTTTGGGATTTCTTGGTTACGTCGGCGGCTATCGTGCTGTCAACCTGGGCCATCATCTTGCGGCCCACGAGGGCGTAGGGATAAACTTTGTTGAAATTGTAAACGGCCTTGTATTTCTTGCGCCAGTCGTCTCCGCCCATGCCCTTCCCCTTCGGGAAACACCAGACCGGGTCGAGGGCGTCGATGAACAGGGTGTCCCCGTCAACCACCTCGTAGAACATAGGGAAGCCGGTCACCCTGCGCGTGGCCGGAGCGGGGGCTGCGGCGGCGGGCGCTTTGTCCTCCGTCTTCCTGAGCCTCTTCCAGAACTGGGCGTGGGAGGGAACGCACATCAGGAGAACCAGCAATATGAGGGCTGTTTTCTTCACGGTCGCAAAGGTAATAAAAAATTTTTGGCACTGAAGTGTAACTCTTTGAAAAAACGTAAGTTGACCTTCAGGTTTGCGTGTCGAAAATGTTGCAAAATTTTGGCCGAAACTATTGTCAATCAGAAAAAAATCACTAAATTTGCAGTCCCAAAATTGGGCCTTTTAAGGGGTAAAATCCTGAGGCTCAATGGGTTAAGAGATTATTTTCAATTTTT
>CAJOQW010000119.1 GCA_905236955.1 uncultured Bacteroidales bacterium | reverse complement strand
AGGATCGAGTGGGCGATTCCGTTGCCGAAGAAGAGTGAATGCATCAGTGCTGGAAATTGAACCTGACGTCTATGGGGATGTTCTCGAGTCTCATGAGGCGCTTGTCTTCGTCGAAATGGGCCGGGGCCACGGCATATTCCTTCTCGAACTCGGTCGCGAAGGCGGTGTCGCCTTCAGCCTGGACGCGGAGGATGATGCCGGCGAGCTCGCCGAGGACTTCCTGGGTCTTGTCATAGTTGATGGAATACTTCCCGGAGCCGTTGCGCGAAAGGGCGCCGTTCTTCATGAGGTAGTTGAGCACCATCATGTTGCCCCTTCCGAGGGCCTCGCCTTCACCGAAACGCTGGGAACGGATCAGGCTGGTCACGAAGGTGGCGATGACGTTATCGCGGGTGATGAAGAGCGAAAGGTCGGGATATTTGAAGGTGTTGCTCGCAAGGAAGGTACCGACCACGTTGGCCTTTGCTTCTTCCCATGTGAGGGCGTGGCTGCCGAGAGCTTTCTCGACGCTGCCCTTGCCGTTGACCGTCTCCTTGACACCGAGGCCGTGTGCCATCTCGCGGAAGGCGAGGTTCACGAAGAAGGCGTTCCTTGTGACTTCGGGCGCGTTTTCCGTAATGAAGAGTTCTGCCACGGGACTCATGATATTGTAGAACTTGGCGTCGATGACGTTGCCGAGAAGAATTGTGCGGGTGCCCCTTTCCTTCTCGACCCTTTCGTCGGCGGGTAGGTTGATGGCGATTTCCTTTATGCCTGCATTGTAGCTGCCGGCATAGCAGAGGGCGTTGCAGACGAATACGTCGGAGTATTCACCCGGTGTGAAGACCTTGTATTCGTCAGGGCAGGGAAGGGCTTTCTGGAGTTCGGGTATGAGGGCAGCATATTTCTCCAGACGGTCGGTAGCGGCCAGGTCCTTGAGGAGCACGAGGGCTCCGTAGGATTTCTTGATGCCCTTGAACTGGTCGTCATTGGTCTCGTTAGGGCCGATTACGAGGTCCATCTTGCTGTCTTCCATCTCCAGCCAGGCTATGTCGGATTCGTAATAGTCGTCGGTCTTGAGGGCCTCGATTTTCTTGAGGAGGTAGTTGCGCACGCTCGGCTTGATGGTTATGTTGGCTGCCGCGGTGAGATAAGATGCGATCTTGTCGATTTCTTCGGCGTATTCTTCATGATACCAGACGCTTCTGAGCGTGCCGTCATTGTTCCTCTTGATAAGGGTGTACGGACTTTCCTTGTCGCGGAGGGTGCTCGCTTCGAATTCTTCCGCCGTGATGTCCAGGGGATAGAAATGGACGCCCAGAGGCCTCTTGCCGTAGCCGGGCATGAAAGGAGTGCCGTCCAGGCGGTTCCACGGGCCGTAGTTTATCATCGCGAACTCCTTTACATCCGGGGCCTCGACAGACTCCAGGCGGGATTTGTCCCCGAAGTACTGCTTCCAGTAGATGTTGTCGGCTTCGTAAGCGGCGAAACGGTAAAGGTTGAGTACTTCCTTGCCGTTCTCGGTAATGCCGGAAAGGTCGGGTTCGGGAACGGTTATGGTTGCATAATCTTCGATTGAACGTTCGATCTGTGACTTTTGCCTGCCGCAGGATACGAGCGCCAGCATTGCTGTTGCGATGAGGAAGTATTTTTTCATGACAAGTCAGATTGTTTTCCGGCGCAAAGATAATTCAATTTGGCGATTAAATATCCCCGTTTGCCGGCATGTTGATGAAAAGACGGGCTTATTCCTGGGTATGGTTGATGACGTCGGTGAGCATGAGCATGCTGGATGCCACGGCTATCACGCGCGGGTTCTTCCCGGCGTCCTTGAGGGCATACCAGGTCTTGTCGCTGTCTTCTATCCCTTCCACGAACTCCACTTGGGGGAATCGGTCCTTTATGCTCTTGCGGAATACCTGCGTGTACTGGAGGCACAGGCGCTCCACGTCTTCTTCGAGGGCTTCCTTGGTGTCGGCCTCCTGGATCCGCGCGTAACTCTCCTTCAATTTGTCGTAGTCAGCGCTTTGTATAAGCGATGCCTTCTCGTCGGAGGTGTTGAGGATCCAGGTGTGGTCTATGTCTTTCGGGTCATGCTGCAGTTCGCTGGTGATGTCGTGCAGGCGGGCGAACTTGACGCCCGAGAAGAGCAGGTTGCCGTCATCGAATGCGAACTTGATTTTTGTAAAATCTATGCCTATCGAAACTTTGTAATAGAACTTCTTGATATATAATATCTTGCGGTTCGCCTGACTCTTGAGGTTCATGGTTTCGAGGAGATTGGGGAAGAATCCCTTGGCAGGGATCTTGTCGCGGAATTCCTCACTTGAAAGCAGCGTGTCGAGATCTTCTTCCTTCACCACATAACCCCTTCGGGCGTATTCCATCTGCTCGAGCTTGAAGGTGAAGTTGACCTCTCCCGGCGCACCGTCCGCCTGGAGCCTGGTGTCCAGTTTGCTCTCGAGTTCCAGGTTCCTGGAGCGCAGGTAGTCTATTTCCTGACGGATTTCCTTCTCTTTCTCTATCTTCTCCGCAAGCTCCTGCTGCTTGGACAGGAGGGTGTTCTGGACAAGATTGTCGACCGGCCGGAAGGCCAGGGCCGTTATGAGCATCGTAATTACATTCGACAAGATGATGGCTACCGGCGAAAGCAGTTTGGGGAACATGATGAAAGTGATGATATTCACCGCCACTAGCACCATGCACAAAGCTATCACGGCATAACTGCCGGCAACGCCCTTAGGCTCCAGCATCTCCTTTGCTTTTTTCTTGAGAAAGAGTCCCATGGATGCGAAGTTACGAAGTTTTTCCATAAAAGTTGGAAAAGAACCGGAAAAAGGATAACTTAGGCATCCATTGCAACTGAAGTGTATAATTCTTATGTGAAATAGTTATCTGCATCCTTGCTGGCTGCGCTTCTGGTGTCGTGCAGCGGCAATCTGGATTCGCTCACAGTTTTTCCCGCCCGCAAGGCTGCCGGCGTGAATCCCGACACCCATCTTCAGATCGTCTTCGCCCCCGGTTCCGGCGTCAAGGCCGGCAACTCAGGAAAGATCAGGGTGTTCGACGCCAGTACGGGCGAGTTGGTGGACAGTCTGGACATGGCCATCCCGGCAGGTCCGTCAAGGGGAAGGCAATATCCTCCCGAATGCGATTACACCAAGGTGCCGTACGATTATACCCGCACCGTAATGGCTACCAATAAGAATACGGTACCAGGCACCCCGTCCGGCACCGGCGAGCCCAATCCTCCGGAGTATCAGTTGAACATCATCGGAGGTTTTACCGACGCGTTCCATTTCTACCCCATAATGGTAGAGAATAGGTTATTAAGTGTTTCGTACTGGCCGGGCCGTCGTGAGACGTCCCGGTTTTTTAGTACGGCTCATTGTCGACCAGATTCGTCTGGCCTGTGAGCTTCACCTGTTTGGTATTGCCTTTCTCCAAGGTGAACTTCGCCCCTACCCACTGGGGGACTGCCTGCCTTGTGTAAACGGCTATCTTGAGCATGTTGGCCGACTCGTCGGCATGGAACATCTTGTGGTAGCCGGCCTTCGGTTTGGAAATGATCTCCGGGGAGCCCACGTGCATGCCGTCGTTGCACACGTACAGATAAAGGGTGCAGTTGGGGTATTTGTTTACGAAAGATTCTTCCACATCGATCACGTAGAAGATGTAGTCGTCAGGGTCGAACTTGTTGCAAGAGCCCAGGAAAAGGATGCCCAGGGCCGTGAAAATGAGGATTGCAATCTTTTTCATCGTTGCAAAGATATGGAATCTTGAGTATCTTTGCAAGACGTTCCGGTCATGGCAGAGAGTATTATCATAAAGGGCGCAAGGGTCAACAACCTTAAGGACATCGACCTCGAAATACCGCGCGGCAAGCTGGTGGTAATCACCGGAATAAGCGGCAGCGGAAAGAGCTCCCTGGCGTTCGACACCCTCTATGCCGAAGGCCAGCGCCGTTTCGCCCAGAGCATATCATCCTATGCCCGCCAGTTCCTCGGGCGCATGATCAAGCCCGATGTCGATGTCATCGACGGCATCCCGCCAGCAATCGCCATAGAGCAGAAGGTCAGCGTCAAGAATCCCCGCAGTACTGTGGGTACCACGACCGAGATTTACGATTTCCTGAGGCTCGTATTCGCCAGGATCGGCCGCACCTATTCCCCGGTAAGCGGGGATGAGGTCAAGGCCGATACCGTGCAGGACGTCCTGCGTTACATGGAAGCATCGGGGGCCACCACTTTCTATATCCTGGCGGATATCCGCTGGGACTGGCGCGACGACAAGGTGGAACTGATGCTCTCCCTCAAGGAGCAGGGCTATTCCCGTCTTTTCGCCGGAGGAAGGCCGCGCACAATCGATGAAATCCTACAGGAAGGCGGCAAGTACCCCGAAGGCTCCATGCTGCTCATCGACCGCCTGCGACTGCAGGATCCTTCCGATATCGGCACCGACTCCGATCTGCGCACCCGTCTGCTTCAGAGCGTTGGAGACGCCTTTGACAAGGGCTGCGGCTACATGGCCGTAGTATGTGACGACCGTTTCAAGGCCTTCTCCAGCAGGTTCGAACTGGACGGGATGCAATTCAGCAGGCCGGATGAGTATCTGCTCAGTTTCAACAGCCCGCTGGGTGCCTGTCCCGTCTGCGGGGGCCTGGGAAAGATCATCGGCATCAGCGAGGACCTCGTCGTCCCCGACAAGAGCAAGAGCATATACGACGGGGCCATAGCCTGCTGGCGTGGCGAGAAGATGGGCTGGTTCAAGGACCATCTGGTACATGTTGCGCCAATTTACGGCATACGCCCCTTCGAGCCATGGTGCAACCTCAGCGAAAAGGAGGTGGATGCCGTATGGAACGGCCACAGCGAGCCCGGGAACGAGGACAGTATCATCGGCATCAAGGAATTCTTCGACTGGGTGCATACCCAACGCTACAAGATACAGTACAAGTACATGGAGAGCCGTTTCAGCGGCCGCACCACCTGTACCGCCTGCCATGGCAGCAGGTTGCGCAGGGAGGCCCTCTATGTGAAGGTCGCGGGGAAGAATATCCACGAGTGGATGTCAATGACCGTCGATGAACTCCTCGTCTTCATGGCGGATTTGAAGCTGGAGCCATCCGAGGAGGCCATTGCCGCCGAGCCTCTCCGGGAAATCACCAGCCGGCTGCGATACATCAGCGAAGTCGGGCTTGGGTATCTTACCCTGAACAGGGCCTTCAACACTCTTTCGGGAGGGGAGAGTCAGCGTATCAACCTGGTCACAGCCCTGGGCAGTTCGCTTGTGGGCAGCCTCTATATCCTTGACGAGCCGTCCATTGGGCTCCATCCCCGCGACACCGAACGCCTTATAAGCGTGCTGAGACGCCTGCGGGACATCGGCAATACGGTCGTCGTCGTGGAACACGACGAAAATATCATCCGCGCCGCGGACCTGCTCATAGACATGGGGCCCCTGGCCGGCGTGAACGGCGGCGAGATAGTCTTCGAAGGCGATCCCCGAAAGCTCCGCAAGTCTCCCGGCCGTTCTCTTACGCTCCGGTATCTTTCAGGAGAAAAAAGCCGTTATATCCGCCAAAAAAGGGAGTGGAACTATTCCATCAGCGTCATAGGGGCCTTGGAACACAACCTGAAGGGAATGGATGTGAAATTCCCCCTCAGGGTGCTTACCGTGGTCACCGGGGTGAGCGGTTCCGGAAAGTCTTCGCTTGTCGGCGACATACTCTATCCGGCGCTCTGCCGGCATCTGAACGAAGGCGGCGGGGTGCCAGGCACCCACAAGGGGCTCGGAGGCAACCTGGACAGGATATCCCGGGTGGAATACGTCGACCAGAACCCCATAGGAAAGAGCTCCCGCAGCAATGCCGTCACGTATTTGAAAGTATATGACGAAATCCGCAAACTCCTCTCCGAACAGCAATACGCCAAGATAAATGGTTACGGCCCGTCTTATTTCTCATTCAACCAGGACGGTGGGCGCTGTCCCGAATGCCAGGGCGACGGCGTGGTGACAATCCAGATGCAGTTCATGGCCGACGTTACCATGGTGTGCGAGGAGT
>CAJOQW010000118.1 GCA_905236955.1 uncultured Bacteroidales bacterium | reverse complement strand
GGCCCTGCGCACCCATGAGTATACCGTGTTCGATCCCGCCACCCAGGAAGTGATGGCCGGCGGAAAGGTGTTCCAGTATTAGTCAGAATTAGTCAGACAATATATGAAGAAGATCTTTTACCTTTTGCCTTTGATGGCTGTCCTCTTTTCCTGCAACAATGAGAAGAAAGCCGTGGTGACATTCGACCGCGACGATGCCGCCTGCAAGGTGGATATCAACGTAAACGGTTCATACTTCACCACTTACATGTATCCGGAAGATGAGGCCAAGCCCATCCTATGGCCCATCATGACAGCCTCGGGAATCGATATCACCAGGGGATATCCCCGTGCACCGAGGGATTTCGAGAGCGTGGACCATCCGCACCACTCGGGCCTGTGGTTCAACTTCGGGGATGTCAACGGACTGGATTTCTGGAATAATTCCTTCGCCATACCGGCCGAAAGGAAGCCCCAGTACGGTTCCGTCGTCTTCGACGGCATAGTGTCCGCAGAAGGGAATACGCTGGTAACCAATTCCAAGTGGGTGGACAACGACGGCAAGGTACTCCTTACCGAAAAGACCACCTTCACTTTCGGCGGCAATGCCGATACAAGGTGCATCGTCAGGAAGGCGGAACTCACCGCAGTGGAGGATGTCGTGATGACCGAGAACAAGGAAGGCATGCTCGGCCTCAGGGTGGACCGCGCCTTCCAGCAGCCATCCGACAAACCCATCAAGTACACCGATTCCAAGGGCATTGTCACCGAGGTCGCGACTGTCAACAATGACGGAGTAACCGGAAAATATGTCAACAGCCTCGGGGACGAAGGTGACGATGTCTGGTCGAAGAGGGCCGAATGGACTATGCTCAACGGCACCAAGGACGGGGACGACATATCCATCCTCATCATCGACAGCAAGGCCAATCCGAACTTCCCGGCTTGGTCGCATGCCCGCGGCTACGGCCTGTTCGCTGTCAACAGCATGGGCGGAAGGGCCTTTGACAAAACCCTGGCAGAACCCGTAAAATGCGAGCTTAAGCCCGGCGACAAGGTCTGCTTCACCTACGAGATCGTGGTGAAGAACGGCGGCCATCTTTCAAGTGAAGATGCCGCTGCCATAGCCAAAGACTTCAACAAATAAGTTCCTGAAAAACAGGAAAAGCCGGCTGGAATCCAGTCGGCTTTTTTATTGCAGGGCAGAATTACTTCGCGAGCTTTTCCGCTACGAAAGCCTCGATTTTGTCAGGTTCGATGCGCTTTCCGATGATGGTACCGTCTGCATCCACGAACACGTTCTGCGGGATATAACGGATGCAATACAAAGAGCTGGCAGCGCTCTCCCAACCCTTGAGGTCGGATACATTGGGCCATACGAGGCCGTCGGCGGCGATAGCCTTGATCCAGTTTTCCTTGCTGGTATCGAAAGAGACTCCGAAGATGCCGAATCCCTTGTCCTTGTACTGGCTGTAAACCTTGGTGATGGTGGGGTTGGCCGCACGGCAGGGACCGCACCAGCTTGCCCAGAAGTCGATCATCGTGACCTTGTTCTGCTTGTAGATGTCGGAGAGTTTGATTGGCTTGCCATCGGGATCGTCGAAAGCGAAGTCGGGGGCCGGATTGCCTACTTCGGTGGCCTCGAGGGTCGCGACCTGCCCGTTGAGTTCCTTGAGGACAGGGTCATTGGCGAAAGCCTTGTCTTCGTTGTATTCCTTGATGACGGACTTGATGCTGTCCACGCTCCAATCATAGCATTCATAGGGAATCTGATAAAGGGCATAGATGCTGTGCGGGTTATCCTCGACGGCCTTCTTCGAAACAGAATTGCAATATTCATTGTATTCGTTTATGACGCTCCTTATCTCATCCTTCCTTTCGGGAGTGGTTTCGGGTTTGCGGTATTCCGCATACAGGGCATCAATGCCGAGCTCTTCCCTCTTTGCCCTCTCGGCCTCACGCACGCCTACTTCGACAGCATTCGCAATTCCACCCTTGACCAGGGCTTTGTTTGCGGAAAAATCTTCCAGGGAGCAATCCAGGTTGTACTTGGCATTTTCAAGGAAGTAAACCATCGAGGATCCTTCCACTCCGGGGATGCTGACGCTGACATAACGGACGGGAGCATCCACATGTCCCTTGAATACGAACTTGCCATTGACGATTTCAACGGTATCGACGAGATTCCCGTCACGGCTCTGGAGTACAGCCTTCCCGCTTGCGAGAGCAGGGTTGTCACCCGCGACGTTGCCGGTGATCGTGTAGCCCGCTTCTTTGGTACCACATGCCGCAAGTATTGCAGCAGTGGCTAATAGAATTGATATCTTTTTCATGTTGCTTGATTTAAAAATTGTGACAATATATGATAATTATTTCAAAAAAACGAAAAAAACAGCGGCAATAAGCAACCCGAAAGCCACGAAATGGTTCCACTGAAGCGATTGCCCCTTGAAGAAAACCGCCACTGCGAGGGTAAAAACCGTAAGTGATACAACTTCCTGGATCACTTTCAATTGCACGATATTGAACGGTCCCCCGTTCTCCGCGAAGCCTATCCTGTTGGCCGGAACCTGGGCGCAGTACTCGAAGAAGGCCAGGCCCCATGAGAAAAGTATTACCAGTATCAGGGGCCAACCGTCCGAGATCTTCATTTCCTGGAGTTTGAGATGGCCATACCAGGCGAAGGTCATGAAGATGTTCGACACGCAAAGCAGAAGCACTGTCGCTATTCCACGCCACATGATATATCAAAGATTATTCTTGAAGAATTCCAGCACCCCGGCCTGCATGGCCTTGTTGAAATAATGTTTCTCGTCCCATATGCGGGTTACCAGCTTGTCGCCGGCACCCCTCTCTTCCCATACATCCCGAAGGATGCCATACGATTCCTTCACGCCTTCGACCGGGAACAGCTTGTCCCTCTCCCCATTGTAGAAGAGCATGGGTTTAGGGCATGCTATGGATGCGACATCCGCATAATCCATGAACCGTACCAGATTCGGGACGTTCATGCTCCAGGCCGATCCGCCCTTGTTCTGGTTGTTCGTGAAAGTCATCAGCGAATCGGTCGTGCATATCCAGCATACCGCTGCCGCGGCTTTCACCTTGTCGGTGGCGGAAGCGAGCATCCAGGTACGCTTGCCTCCCATGCTGTGCCCAAGGGCCCCGATCCTCTGCGCATCCACCTCGGGGAGCGAACCGAGCAGGTTCACGCTGGTGATGTCATCGTGTGTCACGACCCCCGCCCAGTGATAGCCCATCTGCTCCAGATTGCTGGCGAATGCCTGCTGGGCATCGTAATCCACACCCTGCCTGCGTCCGCGCGAACCCCAGAACAGGGCATCGACGCTTAGCACGACGAATCCGTTCGCCGCGAAATAATCCCCTACGTACACGCCGTCATAGCAGGCGAAACTCCACTCCGCCGCATCCCTGCGCAGCGTTTCCGGCTCCGAGGCCAAAGGCTTCACCATCTTCTCCTTACCTATTGAAAAATGGGCGCCATGGTCGTGCAGCAACACTAGGGCGGGGAAGGGTCCGTCCCCTTCAGGGACAAGCAGATAGGCAGGCACCCGCTCGTAAGTGGAGATATTGAAGGCTATCTTCTTCGCAACATAACCGTCCCGCCTCTCGGTCTCAAGCACCTCCATGTCGAAAGGAGCGGAAGGCATGGCCGGTCCCAGGCACTCGAAGAGCTTCGCCCTGGCCGCCTTACGCCATTTGCGGAACGGTATCCTGCGGGAATTCCTGCGGGAGAGCGGGTAATCCAGCTCCGCCTTGATCTTGTCGGTGAACACCGGCATGGCATTGTCGAGCGCATATTCCTCCTGGGCGGAGAGCGGTGCGGCCAGAAGGAGTACCGCTGCCATTATCATGAATATCCTTTTCATTTTTCCTTGTGTGAAAACGAACGGCGGCCCTCATCGAGATCGCGCCATCTGGCAGGGTCGAACTTTTGCTCGGGATAGACGTAAGGGCCGTCGTGGTCGATTATGAATGAAAGATAAGTTATCGGTACTCCCTGGCCGAGGAACATGGACTCGTAGAAAGTCTGGACCCCGCGCACCTCGGGCCCGATGGGAGAGGGTTGCGCTTCCTGGGTGGAAGAAGCGTAAAGGTCTGTGGAGCAAGCAATAAGCTTCAAATCATTTGCATCTATCACGGCAAGGGTATATTCGTAAAGGAAGCGGCTGTCCGTCTTGAGGTGGACTACCCCGCCGGGCGCCATGATGCTCCGGTAACGGTCGAGGAACAGCGGGGACGTCAGGCGTTTGTTCTCGCTCTGGGGCTGGGGGTCGGAGAATGTGAGCCATATTTCGGAGACTTCTCCGGGAGCGAAGAAGGCGGTGATGAATTCGACCCGGGAGCGAAGGAATGCCACATTGGGCATATTCTCCTGCGTCGCGGTCTTAGCCCCGCGCCACAAGCGTGCACCCTTTATGTCCACGCCCACATAATTCCGCCCCGGATTGCGCCTTGCCAGTTCCAGCGTATACTCCCCTTTCCCGCATCCCAATTCCAGGACCAGCGGTGCATCAGGGGAAGCCGTGACACCACCCGGATCACCCTTGCGGAACCAGTGACCCTTTATGGGATGGTCGCGCAGATGTTCGTAGCCGTCTGCGAGAACTTCCTGAGCGGAAGGCTCCAGCAGACAGGAGAATGTCTTGTTCTCGGCGAATTTACGGAGTTTATCGTGTCCCATTCCTTTTGCAGATTATACCGATACCCCTCAAGCCGGCGGGCGGATCCTCGGGTGTGACGGAAACAGTCCATTCTCCCGGATGCGCGGGTTTTATGCCGCTGCGATAAGGATGCGTACTCCCTGCAGCGCCGCCATACGGGAGATACACCTTCTCCCGGAGGGAAGTCAGGCCGTCACCCTCCGCCCATACGACAACCAGCCCCAACGAGGCTTCCGGCCTGTCCGCCGCCATCAGCGGAGGATCGACCTTGGTATAAAAGGAGATGTCGTATGTCGCGAGGGTATCATCCAGGCCGAGGGTGAAAACATATGCTCCCGCCACAATCCCGTCCGCCCTGATGAACTGCTCGAACGAGTCAGGACGGCGGCAAGAAACCAGCGACGCCAGGGTCGACAGGCATATAATGACGGGAAGCCGCATGTTCATTTCGAAGGGCCCTCCGGCGATCCGCCCCTCGTACGTTTGCGGGCGTTTTTGCTGCGGTTCTTCTTGCGACGCTTCGGAGAATCGAAACGGGATATGGAATCGTCCCCGACGGCACTTACGAATTCCGGTACGGAGTTGTCCTGCCTCCTGAGGGATTCGGGTTTGATGCCGTTGCGGTTCATCCTGATGATCTCCAGGACATCTTCGGCCAGAAGCGGATAGAGTGCGGAGTCGGAACCTTTGTCGTACGAGAAATAGAGGGTCTCTCGGAGGATGTCGGTCTTGCGGAGGTAAACCAGTCCGTCTTCGAATTCGAGAGGTTCCTGCACCCTCGGGATACGGGTCTGGGCATCCTGGTATGCGGCCACCTCGTAATTGAGGCAGCATTTGAGTTTTCCGCACTGTCCGGCCAGTTTCTGGGGATTGAGGGAGAGGTCCTGCACCCTTGCGGCGGCAGTGGAGATGCTCTTGAAATGGGAGATGTAGCGGGCGCAGCACAGTTCCCTTCCGCATACACCTATACCGCCTATGAGACCGGCTTCCTGACGGGCTCCGATCTGCTTCATTTCTATGCGGATACGGAATTCTTCGGCGAAAACCTTTATAAGCTGGCGGAAATCTACGCGGCCGTCGGCGATATAATAGAATATCGCCTTGGAACCGTCCCCCTGGAACTCCACGTCACCTATTTTCATCTCCAGCCCCATCTCGGCCGCTATCCTACGGGCCTGGATCATGGTATCGTGCTCGCGGGCTATGGCCTCCTGCCATTTTTCGATATCGTTCTGCTTGGCCTTGCGGTATATGCGCTTGAACTCGTCATTCGCGGGATCGATCCCCTTGGCCCGCATCTGTTTTCCGACAAGGGGCCCCTCGAGGGTGACTATCCCGAGGTCGCAGCCAGTTGCCGCCTCCACTATCACCATGTCCCCGAGCTTCACGTTCTGGCCGGAGGCGTTACGGTAAATGCTCTTTCTGGTATTCTTGAAGCGCACCTCGAAAAGGTCTTTGTAAGACTGGTCGGGGATGCCCTTGAGGTAATTATGGTCGCGCAACTTGCAGCATCCCTCCCTATATGAGAAGGAAGTGATTCCGGTTTCGGAGTCCTGGACGGACACCACTCCGCGGTTGCAGTCGATATTTGTCTTTTCCATCTAAATATTCAAAAACAGCCGGTCCACCAGGTCGGTGAACAGGATCTTGAGATTTACATTGCGGTCTATACGGCGCACGGTGCGGTCCAGCACATCCATGGCCTTGCGGGGGAAGGTCTTCCTGACCGAGGCCGCCCATCTGCGCGCAGAGTCGTCGTCTTCAGGGACCAGCGAGCCGAGCCCCTGCTGGAGCAGGAAAATCCGGCGGAACCTCTCGGATGCGAATCTGCAGAACCCTTTCGCGCTCTCCCTGGAAGGAAGTGCGGCCATGCGTTCGCCCGCCGTAAGGGCGGCGGAGAGGTCCTTTGACAAGAGAGCGTCCATGAGGGCGTCAAGGAGGCCTCCGTCATCATAGGAAGCGGCTGCGGATACGGGCGAAGAGGCCACCCTGAACATCTGGCAGCGGGAAACTATGGTCGGAAGAAGTTTTTCGGGGGTATGGGTGACGAGTACGAAAACAGTCTGTGCCGGGGGCTCTTCCAGCATCTTCAGGAGCTTGTTGGCTGCCTGGGGATTCATCCTTTCGGGAAGGTATATCACGGCGGCGGTATACCCGCCCTCAAGGGAGTGGAGCCCGAGGGTGCGGAGGAGGGCATTCGCCTCGGCCACCCCTATGACCGGATTCTTCCCTTCGAATTCCAGTGCGGTATAGAGATCCTGCTCCTTGAATGCGGGATTGCCGAGCACAAGGGCGCGGAACTCCGTGAGGAAGCGTTCCGACGGGGAGGACTCCGCCTGCGCCGAGGATGAGGGAAGCACCACCGGGAATACGAAATGTACGTCCGGGTGGATCAGTTTCCCCATCTTGTTGCAATGCGGACACACCCCGCAGGAATCCCCGCCGCTGCGGGAAGGGCAGTAAAGATATTGCAGGAACGCCATTGCGAGCGGGAACGCACCCCCTCCGTCGTTCTCGTGGAGGAGGATGGCATGGGATATCCTGCCGGAATCAACCATCCCGGCCAGGGCCCCGGCTACCGGGGCGTTGCCTGTAATATCCGCGAATCTCATCTCGTACGGTATTCGTTTACCCTTGCCATTTCTTCGAGGAAATCCCTTTCGTGGGATACGGGCAGTACATGGAGCGCTTCGATGGCATCGCGGGTATATCTCCTCACCCGCTCCATCGCATATTCCACTCCGCCCCCAGCCAGCACCATGGTACGGATTTCCCCTGCACAGTCGGGGTTTTCGCCCAGGGACGAGACCATCCTGCGTATTTCATTTCCCCTTGGAGAGCCTTTCAGGACCCCGAGGAGAGGCAGGGTGATTTTCTTTTCCTTCAGGTCCAGGCCTGATGGTTTCCCGGTGTCGCCTCCGATATAATCGAGGATGTCATCCCTTATCTGGAAGGCCATCCCGAGAGATTTCCCATAACAGGCGGCTGCTTCGGAAAGATCCTTGTCCGCTGCGGAGGACTTGGCCCCGCATGATGCCGACAACTCGAACAGGGATGCTGTCTTGCAATAGATTATGCGCTCATAATCACTTTCCGAGGTATCGCAGGTGAAGGCCTTCTCCTGCTGGAACAACTCTCCCTCGGAGAGGTCGTTCAAAGTCTTGGCGAATGCCCTCAGGGCCCATTCCGGATCCGCTGTCTCCAAAAGCAGGGAAAGGGTGCGGGAAAGCCAGAAATCCCCCATCAGCACAGAGGGGACCGGGCCATACAGACTGGATACTGTCGGAATACCGCGGCGCGTATCGCTGCCGTCCGCCACGTCGTCGTGCAGGAGCGATGCGTTATGTAGAAGTTCCAGGGCGGCTGACAATTTCCTGGTGTCTTCGGTGACACCGCCTCCGCAGGCCCTGGACAACATAAGGCACAACCTGGGCCTTGCCATCTTCCCGGAATTCCCGAGCAAATCGTGGTTAAGCCCTTCGAGCATGGACACATCGGAAGAAAGGCGGTCGCATATAATGCCCCTAACCGCCTCGATGTCTTTCCCGAGGATGCCGTTTAAAGCTGAGTGACTCACTTTTCTAGAAGAAGAAAGCGATCGAAGCCATTATCCCGGAGCACTTCTCCTGGGATACCGTGGCCGCGATACCCTTAAGGGAGGCGTTGAGCTGGTTCTCGTCGTAGAGCGGGCCCATGTTCCAAAAATAGCGGAGCGATATCTGGATGGTGTTGAAGAGGTCTATCCCCCCTCCCAAGCCCACTCCGTACTCGAGACGGTTTCGGAGCTTGTTCCAGTCGCCGCTGCTTTTTTCCGGCTCCTGTACCGAAGATGTCACGTCGCTGTCGTTCGTCACCGCATAGCCCAGGAAGGGCTCTGCAAAAACGTATGGCCTGAAACCAGCCAGATTGAAGCCGGCCTGCACCTGTACCGGGAACTCGAAGAAGCCGGTCTTGAAATTTGCCTTAAGGTCGTTGATGTTGGTTATTTCATTGAGCCTCAAGCCCTTGATGTTATATACAAGACCGGGTTGGATGCCGAACAGTCCGAAACGCATCCTGTACATCAAGCCTATGTGATACTGGGTGATGTCGGAAGCCTGAACCACCGCGGACTTGATGTCCGTGGCGGTGGAGGTGACGCCGGCAACTATACCTACCTGCGCGAAAGCGCTTGCGGAAACGGTTGCTGCGAGAAGTACAGTCAACAACCTCTTCATTTTACAGAAGAGCGTTCAGCTTCTTTTCGATTTCGGCTTTGCTGACGACTCCTACGGTCTTGTCGGCGAGCTGGCCATCCTTGAAGAAGATGAGGGTCGGGATGCTGCGGATCCCGTACTTTACGGCTATGTCTTCCTGGTCGTCCACATTGCACTTGGCAACGGCTACGCGACCTTCATATTCTTGTGCGATTTCGTCAACGGTAGGTGCCAGCATCCTGCAGGGGCCGCACCAGGTTGCCCAGAAATCGACGAGGGTCACTTTGGCGGAGTCGAGAATCTCCTGGAAATTGGTATCTGTTACTACTTGCATGATATATATTTGGTTTAAGTATACTTACAAAGTTAAAAATAATTCTCGACATTCCATGCAAACGCCCTCAGACCCAGGTCCGGGGACTTGCCGTCGAGTTCCTTGAGGGAACGTATCAGATCCGCCGCCTTGGCGTCGTCCTCCACGAAAGTGATGATGGCCTGGTTGATTTCCGGCCAGGTATGGTTACCGTAATGGGGAAGCCCGTCGACGCTGCCGCGTCCGCCGACATCGGTCCAGCGGGTGAAGCCCCTCTGGCCGAAGGAGTCGAGCACATCGACGATTTCCTCGTTGTACGCCTGGGAATATGTTATGAACACTGCTTTCATTTTGCTTTGGCTGCTTGGAGTTTACGGTTCCTGCGTCTCTCCTGCCTGGTGGCGAAGATACAATAGATGGTGGGGATGAGTACCAGCGTCACTATGGTCGAGAAGGTAAGGCCCCACGCTACGGTCATACCCAGCGACCGCCACATCTCGCTTCCTTCTCCCCTGCCCAGGGCAAGCGGCAGCATGCCTATGACGGTGGTGAGGGTGGTCATGAGGATCGGCCTCAGGCGGCTGCGGGCAGAAGTCACCACTGCTTCGATCACGCCCATTCCCCTCTCCCTCATGAGGTTGATGTAGTCGATGAGCACGATGCCGTTGTTGACCACGATACCGATAAGGATCAGCAAACCTATCATCGACATGATGTCGAAGGTGGTTCCGGTAAGACGCAGGCCTATGAGCACGCCCATGAACCCGAAGGGTACGCTGAACATGATGACGAAGGGGTTGACGAAGCTCTCGAACTGTGCGGCCATCACCATGTACACCAGGATGAGGATGAGCAGGAGAAGGGTCATGAGGTCTCCCATCATCTCCTGGCGGTTCTCGAAGTCGCCGGACAGCTCGGTGGTAATGTTGAGGGGGACGTTCACGGTCTTGAGTATGTCCCGGACACTTGTGACGCCGTCGCTCATGGCGACCCCCCTGGCGGTGATACCCGTGACGGTAATATAACGCTCGCGGTTCTTGCGCTCGATGGTGGGCGGCACCTTGGTCTCTACCACGGTACCCAGTTCCTTCACCCTGATCTGGTTGCCCATGGGTGTGGTGAGGATGGCGTTCTCTATGTCCTCAACGCTGGAGCGGAACTGTTTGAGATAACGTACGCGGATATTGTATTCGTCGCCTTCTTCACGGTAGAAAGAACTCACCGACCCGCTCATCGCAGCGCTGAAGGCACTGGCGGCGGTAGTGGAATTCAGCCCGTTGATGGCCAGTTTCTCGCGGTCGAAGTCAACCTGGTATTCCGGAGTATATTCGTCGCGGCTCAGCACGACCTGGACGAAGTTCCCGCTGGCGAGCATTTTCTGCTGCATCTCGCGGGCGACGCGGTCGGTCTCGTCGAAGTCGTAGCCGTAGATTTCCAGGGACACGGTGGTGGCACCGCCCACTCCGCCTCCGCCCTCGCTGACCTGGGCACGCTTGATCTCGGGATATTCGGCGAGGTCGGCACGTATGATGTTGGCTATTTCGGAGGTGGAACGGCTGCGGTCCTCCATGCTTCCGAGATTTATGTTCATGCTGATGAGATATGAGCCGTTGGAACGGGAACTCGCCATCGCATTGTCGGAATCCGCCTGGCCGAAACGGTATTCGAAGACCTTGATTTCGGGAATCTCGCTCCTGAAACGCTCGTACAGCTGATGGGCGAAATCACCGGTAACGCTCTGCTCGGTGCCGACAGGGAGTTCCACGCTGACCGAAACACGTCCCGAGTCGGAGTTGGGGAAGAAGCCCGTTTTCATTCCCGGAACCAGCAGGAACAAAACGGCCAGTATGAGCACGAGTGCGCCGAGGGTCACGGTCTTCCTGTGGGTCACGCACCAGCGGACTATCTTGGAATACCAGTTGGAAAGGGCTTCCAGCCCCCTTTCGATGGGGCCGAACAGCTTTTTATGCAATTTTCCTTCCTTTGCCTGGGCGCTGAGCATCTTCGATGCCATCACAGGCACCAGCGTAAGGGCGGCGGCCGTGGATACTATCATGATTATGCTCACTATCCAGCCAAGCTGCTTGAACATGATGCCGGCCATGCCCTTGATCATGGTAAGGGGAAGGAAGACGCAGAGGGTGGTGAGGGTGGAGCCCAATATCGAGCCTGCCACCTCGGAAGTGCCGTTGACGGCCGCCTCCTTCCTCCTTTCTCCGCGGTCCATGTGGCGGGAGATGTTCTCGAGCACCACTATGGAATTGTCAACCACCATGCCGATCGCGATGGAAAGCGCCGACATGGAGATGATGTTCAGTGTGTTCCCAGTCGCCAGAAGATATATGAGCGAACCCATCAGGGCTATCGGGATGGCAGTCACGATGATGAACGTGGCCCTCCAGCGGCCCAGGAAGACATAGACGACCAGCATCACTATCAGGAGCGTGATGAGGATGGTCCTCACCAGGGACATGATGGTGTTGATGATGTTGTCGGAAGAGTCGATAACCGTGACGATGTCGATATCGTTCGGAAGCGTAGGCTGGATCTGGGCCAGTTTCTTCTTGACCTGCCTTATGACATCCACGGTATTGGCCCCTGTCTGCTTCTGGATGGTGATGGCGGCGGCCTGCTTGCCGTTGGTGAAGGACTCCTGGTACTTTTCGGCGGGACCGTCCACGATGGTGGCCACGTCCCTGAGGTAAACCGCGCGCCCGGCGCTGTAACCCACCACGATGTCGTTTAGCTCCATCGGGTCCCTGAATTCCTTCTGGATGCGCAGGGAATAAGTCTCGGTGCCTATGTCGATGCTGCCCGAGGGGACGTTCCTGTTCTCGGCGGCTATGGTGGCGGATATGCCGGAGATGGTGAGGCCGTATGCGGCGAGCTTGTTGGGGTCGCAATATACCTGGATCTCACGGTCTGGGGCACCCACCACGTTAACCGTACCCACTCCGTCCACACGGGCGAGAGGGGTGGTGACGCGGTCGTCCAGGATGCGGTCGAGGCCGTTGAAACTCTCCTCCGCCGTGGCGGAGAGTATCATGATGGGCATGTCGTCCATGCTGAACTTCATGAGATAGGGGGTGGAGGCCCCGTCCGGCAGGGCCAGGCTCACCATATCCAGTTTGTCCCTCACGTCGTTCGTCGCTACGTCTATGTCGGTGCCGTATTCGAATTCCAGGATGAGGATCGCGATGTTTTCCCTCGAACGGGAGGTCATGTCCTTGAGGTTCTCGACGCCGTTCAGGGAGTTCTCCAGCAGTTTGGTGAGGTTGTTCTCCACATCCGTGGCGCTGGCGCCTGGATAGGAACTCATGACCATCACCACATTGGCGTCGAAGTCGGGGAACTGCGCTATGGATGTGTTGATTAGCGAGTAGATGCCGAATACGATGAAAGCCACGAACACCAGGATCGTGGTCACCGGACGGTTCACCGCTGTTCTGAAGATGCTCATAAACCTTTACCTTTCAACTATTTCCACCTTCGCTCCATCCTTGAGGGCGGAAGCCCCGCTGACGGCTATCCTCTGGCCGTCCTCGACTCCCGAGAGTATCTCGTACGAAGTGCCGAAGTGCTTGCCCAGAGTGACGGGGGACCCCTTCACGGTCCCGTCCTCCTGGATGATATATACATAACGCTGACCCGCACCCAGTTGCTTGACGACCGCTTCGTCGGGCACGACTATGCTCAGATTGTCCCCGAAATTCAGGGTAACCTTGCAGTACATCCCGGGACGGAGAGCCCTGTCACTGTTCTGAACAAGGCATTCCACCGTGAAGGTATGGGTGGCGGCATCCATGGTAGGATATATCTTGCGCACCTTGCCGGTAAAAGATTGTCCGGGAAGGGCATCGGCCGTCAGGCTGACTTCCTGGCCCACCTTAACCTTGGTATAGTCTGTCTCGCTGACCCCGACGAGCAGTTTGACCGGGGTGATCTGCTGCACGGTGAATATGGGCTGTCCCATGCCGTACATGTCCCCCACATCATAGTTGCGGGCGGTTACCACGCCGCTTATCGGTGAGCGCAGCACCGTATTCTTCTCGAGATTGTCGCAAACGGCCTTGGCCACGTTGTACTGGAGTTCGGCGGCTTCGAAATCGCTCTGGGACAGGCCGCCCTGTTCGTAGAGCTGCCTGAGCCGGCCGAGTTCGGTCCCGGCGTTGCCCAGCTGGAGTTTCTGCTGGGTGAGCTGGGTCTTGTCCATCTCGGCAAGCACCTGGCCCTGTCCGACGAAACTGCCCACATCGACATTGATCCTTGTTATCCGGTTGGAACTTTGCGGGGCTATGTTGTTAACCGCAAAGGCCTGGACCGTAGATGAATAAGTCTCTGTCTGAGGGACCGTCCTGAGATTCACCGTGGTGGCGGTTACCCTGTTGGCGGGAATGCCGGCAGGCTGCTGAGGGGCTGTTTCCGCCTGTTTTCCGCCATTGTTTCCGCAAGCGGCCGCTGCAAGGGCCGCAAAAACCATCAAATATATCTTTTTCATTTTTCGTACATGCTGTAGTCGGCGCCGAGGGTCTGCTCCAGGGCGGCCTTCGCCCCGAGGAAATTATAAACCGCCTGGCTTACGGAGAGCTGGGCCTGGGTGAGCGCGAGTTGCGCGTCATTGAGGTCGGTAAGGGTGCTGCGGCCCACCTGATAGCTCTTGTACGCTATGTCATAGGCCTTTTTGGCGCTCTTCAGGGCCTCCAGCGCCGAGTTGTAGCTGCGGGTGGCGGTCTCCATGGTGTTCAGGTTCTGCCGTATGCCCACGCGAAGGTTCCTCTCGGTATTTTCGCGCTGGAGGTCGAGTTCCTGCTGCTGCACCCTGGCCTGACGCACCGACTGGAGCGTCTTCCCGCCCGAGAAGATCGGGATGCTGAGGCTGAGGCCGATGGTGGAATAAGGATGCCAGTTGTACTCGCTGAAACGGAGTTCGTTCTCCATGGCGTTGGCGCTGGCGCTGAAAGACAGGGCCAGGGAAGGCAGGTTCGCGTATTGCTGGAGCTTGATGCTGCCTGCCAGCTGCTCGGCCTGGATCTGGAGCTGCCTGAGGGTGGAATTCCCATCGAGACCTATTTCGTCCGGTTCCATATAGGCCATGCTGCCGGTATAGTTCATCAGGGAGTCCGCGACGTCTATCGCCATGTCTAGGTCCACCCCCATGAGGGCCTTGAGCTGCCACAGGCTCAGATAGATTGCATTCTCGCTCTCGTAAAGGTTTGGCACCGCATTGGCAACCGCGGTCTTGGCCCTGGTGAGGTCGAGCTCTGAAGCCTTGGCGGCATTGTAGCGCATCTG
>CAJOQW010000117.1 GCA_905236955.1 uncultured Bacteroidales bacterium | reverse complement strand
GCCGTGGGGATATGGCCGGCCTTCCTCCATGCGCTTGCGCCACGCCACCTCTTCGGTACGGAAGTCGCCGAAGGGGGCTTTGGCCCCGAACTCGGTGGTCTGCCCGAAGTTGACGTCATAACCTTGGACCTCCCAGCGCGGATTCACCACCATGCCCGGCTGCAAGGCCCGCAGCCAGGAATGGAGTACGTCGTGATGGGTATTGACGCCGGGCCAGCCGATACCGTCGAACCACAGCACGTCTATCTTGCCGTAGCGGGTGAGGATCTCGCTCATCTGCCCGCATGTATAACGGAAGAACTCGTCGTACTTCCGCTGGTTCTCCACGGGAGGATACGGGGAACCCGTGCGGCGGTTCGCGAAGTCCCAGTCGATGTACTGTACCGGATACTCGGGATAGCTCCAGTCGCGGGGCGAGAAGTAGAGGCCTATCTTGAGGCCGTATTTGCGGCACGCCGCCACGAGCGGGCCCACAAGGTCGCGGCCGTGCATCTTGGTGCCGGTATTGTATTCGCCGTACTTGCTGGGCCAGAGGCAGTACCCGTCATGGTGCTTTACCGTTATGACCATATAGGTGAAGCCCGTCTCCTTGGCGGTACGCGCCCATTCTTCGGGATCGTAGTCCGAAGGGTCGAACTCGTCCGCGAGACGGTAATACTTGTCGTGCTCCACATGCACGTCGGTAGTGAGCCAGGGTATGTTCTTGAGCATGCTCCACGAAGGGTCTCCACCCGCCACGCTGTGTATGCCCCAGTGGATGAAAAGTCCCAGGCCCGCCCTGGGGTACCATTGGGCCTCGGGGCTCTCCGTATGCACGAAGGGAGTGCCCCCGATGGTCTCCAGGAGATCCATGGCTGTCTGTTCGGTATAGCCTGTCGGGCTCTGCGCCCCGAGCTTCAGCGACACGGACAGGATGATGAGTAACGCTGCTGCGGTTCTTGTTTTCATGTTGTAAAGTCGTTATTTATCGAAAACAAGATATATCCTCCCTCCGTAGTGCCCGTCCGCCCACACAGCCTGGGCCGAGGGACCGTTGAGGTCAGTGGAATTAACCTTGTTGCGCACGGCCGGGGTGACGTCCATGAGGCTGATCCCGGTCGGCGGAAGCGTGAAGAGGCCCTTGCCCCGGCGCACGGGGCCGTCCTTGGGCTCGTAAACGCCCACGCTCTTGCCGGACGGGTCGGTGTTGACGATGGTGATGTCCCCTTCCTTCGTATGGAGCCGCATCCACTGCGTGTCGCCGAAATAACCCTTGAACTCGGGATAATCGAAAGTAAGGGTCGGAGTTGTGTCGTTGTAGTCGTTCTCCCAAACGCCCAGGGTGGTGCCGCGGGTGCGGTTCTTCCAAATGCGGTAAGGTCCGCCGCCGTTCCAGCGTTTGGAAAGCACGTCCCCTTCGGGGAAGTCGAACTTCACGCCCATGAGGTCCACGACCCCCTCGAAGAAGTAGTCGTAATCGAGCATCGCCGTCCCTTCGGGGTCGATGGTCCATACAGCCTTGCGCATGATACCCCAGTCGTATATTGCAGTAACCTCCACGCAACCCCCGGGAAGGGCTTTCCACGTAAGTGAGTGAAGTTCCCCGCGGTCGTGGAATTCCTTGAACTTGCGGTCGTCGTCGCGGGCTTCGTAGTGCTGGAATATCATTACGTCATGGTCGTAGAAGCGGTCGAGGGAACGGTCCGCCCTGCGGGCTGCGGTGAAACGGGGGCCGTTGCCGAAGGGAATGACCGCGCCTTCCACCGACACGTCAATGAGAAGGCCGTCGTTGCGGTTGAAACGGAAGGTGCGCCCGCCGGCCTTGACAGTGAGCACGCTGTCGGCTTCACTGACAATCGGCGCCGTGCCCTTCACCAGCTCGGGCAGAGGCTGCTCCCCTACCGCCCAGCTCCAGTTCATGATCTCCTTTCCCTTGGGATCGGACACCTTGACATACAGCACATCGGCCCTTTTGTCGAGGCGCCCGCAGCGCAGGTCGATGACGCCCTTCGCGCCTGGTGCGATGCCAGGGCCTTTGAGCCTGCCGCCCTTCAGTACGGAAGGCTCTCCCCCCTTCCACGTGGGGAGCTGTACCAGCTGCCATTCGAAGGTGCAACGGTCGAGGCTGGTGAATGCGTATTCGTTGCTCACATCCAGCTTGCCGCGGAAATCGGGGCCGATAACATTGCCCTGCAACTGCACCGGGCAGAGGACCTCGCGCACGGTGAAGAAACTGCCTTCCTTCTCGCGCTGCGGCCCCATTATGCCGTCGGTGCCCCTGTCTCCGTTGGTGTCGATGATACCGCCGCGGTCGAGACGGCGCACGCCCTGGTCGATCATGTCCCAGAGGAAGAAACCTCCGAAGCGCTCGTGGGTGCGGTACAGCTTCCAATAATCGTCCATGCCCGCACCATGGCCTCCGTCGAACTGTCCGTGGAGGATTTCCGTGGGCATGAAGATGTCGGGCCCGCGGAGATAGTCCTGGCTTTCACCGTAGGAGCGGTAGTGCATGGTCTCCACCCCGCGGAAATTGCCCAGCGGATGCAGCACGTGACGGTTCTGCGGGTCCCACTTGCCAAAGTCGTCGTCGAGGTCGAAATTCCAGTCTTCCTCGTTGCCGTTGTCCCAGAAGACCACGGCGGGATGGTTTACGTCGCGGCATACCATCGCCTCCACGAGGCCGCGGCCCAGGTCGGTGTCATATGAGCCGTGCCAGCCAGAAAGTTCGTCGAGCATCATGATTCCCAGGGAGTCGCAGGCGTCATAAAAGTCCTTGTCCTGGGGATAGTGCGACAGGCGCACTGCATTCATGTTCATCTCCTTTATGAGCTCGGCGTCGCGGATGTTGTCCTGCCTCGTGAGGGTGCGGCCGGTGAAGGGATTTATGGTGTGGTGGTTGATGCCTTTTAGGATGACGCGCGTGCCGTTTAGATAGAGGCCGTCGTGCCCGCGCACCTCGAAGGTGCGGAAGCCTATCCTCTCGCTGAGTGCATGGACGGCAGCGCCGGATGCGTCGCACAGTTCGAGGTCCAGGACATACAGGTGGGGATCCTCGTCACTCCAGGGGACGGGCTCGCCGGCGTCGAAACTCAGGCGCCCGCTGGCCTCCGGGCCGATAATGAACTTGTCTCTGTACAAGGCCTTGCCGGATTCGAGGTCGCTGACCGATACGACCAGGCTGCTTCCGGAAGAGGGAGCCTTGCTCAGGAAGTAATCGAGGGTGGTCTGTCCGTCGCAACGGGGATCGAGGGCCATGCGGTCGATGTTCAGGGCCGGCTTGATGTCGAGGTGCACGGCACGGAAGATGCCGCCGTAGTTCCAATAGTCCCCCATCCTCTCGGAATGGTTGACGCTGTAATTGGATGAGCGCTTGCAGACGTTGACTTCCAGCAGATTATCACCGCCGTCGGTCTTCAGGAGCCCGGCCACATCGAAGCGGAAGGGGTAGAAACCGCCCTGGTGCAGGCCGAGCCTATGCCCGTTGAGGATGACTTCGGCATCGGTGGCAGCGGCCTCGAATACCAGCCAGGCCGCCTTTCCGGGAACGAAATCCGACGGAGTCTTGAAAGCATGCCTGTAAAAGCCCGACTCGTCCGCCTTGCCGGAGCCGTATTCCCAGACGCCGAAGCCCTGGGTTTCCCAGCACGAAGGGACGATGATCTTGGTCCACTCGCCGCTGTTCTCCCCAGCTGTGCAGAAGAAGTCCCAGCGGACGCTGTCCTGCACGGCCTTGCCGGAGAGATAATGGACGGATGTCACAGGACCTTTGGGGGCCGCTTCGACGGACCAGGGCGCCGCCAAGAGAACAATGCAAGCGGCAATAAGGAATTTCAGGGTTTTCATATATCGGAATTGGTATAGCGTTTAAATATACGAAAAATCCGGAATACCTTCAGTACTCCGGATTTTATGAATTGCCGCCTTTGGCGGACAGACAGGTTATTTCCTGGAGATGGCCTTCTTCGCGGCGGCAACTATATGCGCGGCGTCCAGGCCATAGGCTTCCATGAGCTGGGCGGGAGTGCCGCTTTCGCCGAAGCGGTCGCCTCCGTTCATGAATTCCACCGGAACGGGCTTGTTGGTGACGACCACGCCTGCAACGGCCTCGCAGAGACCGCCCTGGGCGTTGTGCTCCTCGGCCACCACTGCGCAGCCGGTCTTGCAGATGGACTCCATAAGGGCCTTCTCGTCAAGGGGCTTTACGGTGGCTACGTTGAGCACCTCGGCGCTGATGCCCTCGGCCTCGAGGGTTTCGGCAGCCTGGAGGGCTTCCCAGACAAGGTGCCCAAGGGTGACTATGGTGACGTCGGTGCCGGGATTAAGGTTGTAGATCCTGCCTATTTCGAAGGGTTCGTCGGGATCGGTGAAGTTGGGAACCGACGGACGGCCGAAACGGATGTACACCGGCCCCACGTAGCGGGCGGCCGCGATGGTGGCCTGTACAGTCTGGTTGTAGTCGCAGGGGGCGAGCACCACCATGCCGGGAAGGGCGCGCATGAGGGCGAGGTCTTCCATGGTCTGGTGGGTGGCGCCGTCTTCACCGAGGGTGATGCCAGCGTGGGAAGAGGCCAGCTTGACGTTGGTGTTGCCGTACGCCACTTCCTGGCGGATCTGGTCATAAACGCGGCCGGTTATGAATTCTGCGAAGGAACCGCAGAAGGGAACCATGCCGGTAAGGGCGAGACCGCTGGCGACGCCTACCATGTTGGCTTCGGCGATGCCGCATTCGATGAACCTGTCGGGGAATTCCTTGGCGAAGTCGCCCATCTTGAGGGAGGGCTTGAGGTCTGCAGTGAGG
>CAJOQW010000116.1 GCA_905236955.1 uncultured Bacteroidales bacterium | reverse complement strand
TTGAGCTTGAGCACGGCCAGGTATTCGATGATGCGCTCCTTGACCTTCTCGAGGCCGAAGTGGTCCTCGTCGAGCACCTTCTGGGCGTTGGCCAGGTCGAGGTTGTCCTCGCTGGTCTCGTTCCACGGGAGGGTGAGCATGAAGTCGAGGTAGTTGTACTGCACGCTGTAGTCAGGCGAGGTGGGGGAGTATTTCTGGAGGCGGGCCAGTTCCTTTTCGAAAGCCTCGCCTATCTCCTTGGGCCACTTCTTCGCGGCGGCGCGCTCCTTGAACTTGTCGTAGTCTTCGCCTTCGTCCATTCCCAGCTCTTCCTGGATGGTCTTGAGCTGGTTGTTCAGGTAGTATTCCCTCTGCTGCTGGTCTATCTCGCTCTTGACCTTCTGGTTGATGTCCTGCTTGATCTTGGACAGTTCGATCTCCATGTTCAGCAGGCTGAGGAGCTTCATGGCCCTGGCCCTGATGTCGTCGTACTGGAGCAGGTCTATCTTGTCCGAGAAGTCGTCCACCTCGACGGTGGTCGCAATGAAATTCACCAGGAAGCGGAAGTCGCTGATGCTCCTTATGGCGGATATGGCTTCGCGCGAGGCCATGGAAGTGTTGCGCACTATCTGTATCGCATTCTCCTTGAGGGAGTCCGCTATGGCCTTTATGGTGGCGCTGTCGGGGTCGCCGAGATAGTCGTCCAGATAATGCACCCTGGCGGTGAGGAAGGGTTCATAGTCCAGGATGGCGTCGAGCGAGAACCGCTTGATGCCCTGGAGGATGGCCGTGATGGTGCCGTCCGGCATCTCGAGGCTCTTGATTATTTTCGCAACCGTGCCGTATGGATAGAGGTCCTTTTCTTTCGGATCTTCGACAGTGACGTCGGTCTGGGGCACGCAGCCGACGAAGAATTCCCGTTCTTCGGCCTCCTTTATAAGTTTTATGCTCTTCTCCCTTCCGATTGTAACGGGGAACACCGCCCCGGGGAAGAGCACTGCGTTGCGCAATGCCAGGATCGGCAGTGTCTCAGGGAGTTCCGCTACGTTCACGTCCTTGAGTTCCTCGCCCTGCACTACCGGGATGATACTTACACCGGCACCCGCCGGAAATGCGTATTCGTTGATTTCTTTCATGTGTCGTGTCAAAATGTCAGTAAAGTAGATGAAATTTACGGGACAGTATGTATGGTCAAGGTCCGTGCCACAAACTCTTTTTGTTAATAGTCCAAAATTACTTAAATTAGCGACAGAATAAACAATCATGAGAAAAATAATCGTTACCGTCGCCCCGGTCTGCCATGTGGGCAAGAAGATACCGGCCGGATGCAAGAATCCCCTCACTCCCGACGAGATCACCGAAGATGTCCTCAACTGCTATAAGGCAGGTGCCTGCGAGGTGCATCTGCACACCCGCGACCTCAAGGGTGAGCAGACCTTCGAGCTGGATGTCTTCAGGGACACTATCCGCCGCATCCACGAGCATTCCGACATGATAATCCAGGGTTCCACGGGCGGGCTTTCCTCCCTTACGCTGGAAGAAAGATGCGTTTGCCTGGACGTGCCTGAAGTGGAGGTCGCCTCGCTCAACATGGGCTCGGTGAACTTCGGCGAAACCGTTTACGTGAACACCCTTCCCGACATCCGCTACTGGGCGAAGAGGCTCAAGGAAACCAACACCATACCGGAGATGGAACTCTTCGACCTTAGCATGGTCGAAACATGCAGCCGCCTCGCCGATGAAGGCGTGCTCGAGCGTCCGCTGCATTACAATTTCTGCGTGGGCCCGGGCGGCAGCAGCAACCTGGCGGCTACCGGCCGCAACCTCTGCTTCCTCACCCAGCTCTGCGAAAGCGGCACTTCGTGGGGAATCACCCACGATTCCATGCAGGACTTCTCCATCCTCGCCTGTGCCATAGGGATGGGCGCCAATGCGGTGAGGGTGGGCTTCGAAGACAGTTTCTACCATGCTCCCGGCAAACTTGCGCGCACCAACGCGGAACTTGTCGGGAAGCTGGTCGCGCTCATCCGCGCCATGGGCTGCGAGCCCGCCACCCCGGACGAAGCCCGCGCCATGCAGGGAATCCCTCTGAAGCAGTAACCCATGCAGCGCAGACTCGTAATACTGGACGACGATCCCACCGGCATACAGACCGTCCATGGATGCCTGCTCGTCACCGGCTGGGACGAAGACACCATAAGGATGGCGCTCACGGACAGGGAGCCCTTCTTCTATATCCTCACAAACACCCGTGCCCTCACCCGGCAGGAAGCCGCGGCGGTGGTGCGGGAGATAATGCAGACCGTCATCAAGGTAAACAGGGAATACGGCTTCCAGCTTGTGTTCATAAGCCGCAGCGATTCATGTCTGCGCGGCCATTTCCCCCTCGAGACCGACATCATGCGGGAGGTGCTGCAGGAAAACGGCATCCGTGTGTGGCCCAAGGTGCCTTTCGTGCCGGCTTTCATAGAGGCCGGCAGGGTTACGGTCGGTGGAGTGCATTACATGAAGGACGGGGGTAAGCTGGTCCCCGTGTCCGAAACCGAATTCGCCCGCGACAATGTCTTCGGGTATCATACTTCGGTCCTTTCGGACTATATCGTCGAAAAGGGCGCGGACCCTGCCGGTTATCAGATAGTCGATGCGGCAGATTACGATGAGCTCCGGGCCTTCGTCAGGGAGTTCGGACGGCAGTGCGGGGATTTCCCGGGAGCGGTCGTGATAAGGAGTTCCTCTTCGCTCCCGAAGGCCATGAGCGGCATAGCGGACATACCTCTCCTCGACCGTTCCATACTTGCTCCGGGAGACGGGGGTGTCGGCTGCTTTGTGGCAGGCTCACACGTGGGAAAGACCACCAGGCAGCTGGAACAGCTGCTTTCATGTGAGGGGACACATGGCATTGAAATCCCCGTAGGGCGGATCCTGGACGATGCCCCCGCCCTCTTCGCTGAAATCAAGGAAACTGTCGTTTCCGCAGTCAGGCAAGGTATTACGCCTGTCCTTTATACATCCCGCAGCGAACTCCGCCTCGGCGATGCCGACTCCCGCCAGCATCTCGGGCAAAGGATATCCGCCTTCCTTGTGGATATAGTGGAAGATCTGCCGTTCAAGCCTTCGTACCTTGTGGCAAAAGGCGGGATAACCTCCAATGACATCCTCACCAAGGGCCTGCGGGTGAAATCCGCCCGTGTGCTGGGACAGATCATTCCCGGCGTCCCCTGCATCAATGCGGGGCGCTTCCCCTACGTCATCTTCCCGGGGAATGTGGGGGATGACGGTTCCCTTAAGGAAGTCTATCAAAAATTGAAGTCAAACTAAAACAATCACATCATGATCAGAGTAGTTGCTGTGCACACTGCCATGGCCCTCGTGGAGCCCCTAACGAAAATTTTCAAGGAAGAACTTCCCGAAGTGAAACTCAACCACATAGCGGATGACACCCTCATCCAGGAAGTGATCGCCAACAACCAGGTTACCCCAGCAGTCCGCCGCCGCCTGCTGTCCTACTATCTCACTGCGGCCGATTCCGGCGCAGATGTGATATTCAATACCTGTTCTTCCGTCGGCGACATAGCCGACCTCGGAGGCGGCATCGCGCCCATTCCCGTTTTCCGCATCGATTATCCCATGGCAGTCAAGGCCGTGAACTGTGCAAGGCGGATAGGTGTCATCTCCACCCTTTCCACCACCCTTGAACCCACCCGCAGGCTGCTCGAGAACCAGGCCCGCATCGCCGGCAAGGAAGTAGTGCTGGTGGATGGCCTGGCTGACGGGGCCTTCCAGGCAGGACAGGGCGGCGACAGTGCAACGCACGACCGCCTTATTGCGGAAGCCGCTTCCAGGATTGCCGGCCATGTGGACATGTTCGTCCTGGCCCAGGGCTCCATGGCCCGTATGGAGCAGAGGCTGTCGGAGCTCACCGGCAAGCCCGTACTCTCCAGCCCCGTACTTGGAGTGAGGGGCCTTCGCAAATTCCTCAAGCTTGACTGATGAAGAACAAACGGACGGTCCTCGCTATGCTCGTGATATTGGGCGTAGTGACTTTCCTGGACCGCATAAACATAAGCGTCGCGGGGTCCTCCATCATGAAGGACCTCGGCCTCAGCGCTTCGCAGTGGGGATGGGTGCAGAGTGCCTTCATCCTCTCCTATGGTCTTATGCAGATACCCATGGGAGCTCTTGGGGACAGGCACGGGCACAGGAAGATCCTCAGCCTGATAGTCCTGTGGTGGTCGCTGTTCACCGCATTCACAGGTATGGCGGGGGGACTTGCATCCCTGCTGGTCATCCGTTTCATGTTCGGGGTGGGCGAGGCCGGTTCCTCCCCCTGCTCCACCGGCGTGATCAGCCGCTGGTTCGACAAAGGCGAAGTGGGCAAGGCGCAGGGTTATGTCTGGGCGGCCAGCAGGATGGGCGGAGCGCTGACCCCGTTCGTCGTGATACCAATAATGGCCGCCCTGGGATGGCGTCCTGCCTTCTATATCCTTGGAGGCGTGGGAATCATATGGGCGGCGGTATGGTTCTTCTGCTATCGCGACAAGGCCATGCCCGGCGCGGAACCAGCAAAACCCAGGAACGTCCCGTGGAACAAGATCCTCAGGGCCCGTTCCTTCTGGATCCTTTGCGCCATGTATTTCTTCTATGCCTTCGGCAGCTGGTTCTTCTTCAGCTGGTTCCCGACTTTCATGGAACTCGGCCGTGGCTTCGCAAAGAGCGAACTGACCTATGCCGTGGCGGTGCCTTTCGTGATGAGCATGATAGGCAACATATCGGGAGGATACCTCACCGACAGGCTTTCCGCCAAATATGGCATCAAGACAGGCCGCAAGGCCCTCGGTTCCACCTCGCTGGCGGTGTCGGCGCTGTGCATGTTCCTCGCAGCCTTCATTCCCGGCAAGACAGCCGTCTTCATCTTCCTTTCGCTCTGCTTCGGCATATTCGACCTCATGCTTCCCAGCGCGTGGGCGCTTTGCATCGACCTCGGGGGTGAGCATGCGGGCACGATTTCAGGGGCGATGAACACGGCGGGCAACATCGGCGGTTTCTTCTGCGGGATACTCTTCGGGTATCTCGTCCAGTCTTCAGGCAATTACAATCTTCCGCTCTACATGATTGCGGCCATGCTCGTCATCAGTGCGGTGCTCTTTGCCTTCATAGACCCGTCCAAACGCATAGCCTGAGCATTTTTTTTATACGTAGATGTTTGATTGTTAAAAAATTATCTCTACTTTTGCATTCCTTGAACAGAAAAACACGTTTTTTTTAAAGATTTAGTCATGACAAAAGCAGAAATCGTTAACGAGATCGCCAAACAGACAGGCATCGAGAAAATTCAGGTTCAGTCGGTAGTTGAGGCTTTCATGGAGACAATCAAGGATTCTCTGGCAAAGGGTAATCCCGTATATCTCCGTGGCTTTGGCAGTTTCATCGTAAAGCATCGCGCCCAGAAGGCCGCCCGCAACATCACTGCCCAGACCACGCTTGTTATTCCCGCGCATGATGTGCCGGCTTTCAAGCCTGCGAAGATTTTTGTCGCCGAACTTAAGAAATAATTAATATTCAACAACATGCCTAGCGGAAAGAAGAGAAAAAGACATAAAATGTCTACGCACAAACGTAAGAAACGTTTGCGCCTCAACAGACACAAAAAGAAATAGTTTTTGTCGAGGGAGGCTCGTACGGGGGATCCGGCGAGCCTCTTTATTTAAAAAAGTCCAATTATAAAACTCCCAATGGAAGAGCAGAAAGCACAGGAAAAAGACCTTGTCGTCGATGTTTCGGCCCAGGAAGTCAAGATAGCCCTGATGGAGAACCACAGGCTCATCGAGTACAACCACGAGTCGAACCAGGGTCGCAGTTTCTCGGTCGGGGACGTATATCTTGGCAGGGTCAAGAAGATACTCCCGTCCCTGAACGCCGCTTTCGTGGACATCGGGGACAGCAAGGAAGCATTCATCCATTATCTGGACCTGGGACTGCATTTCCCGGCCTACGACCAGTTCGTGCGCGAGAGCAATCCCAACAAGAATCTCCGCAGCCTCTTCGCCGGCATCAAGCTGGGTAAACCCCTCGAGAAGGAAGGCCGCGTGGAGGACCACCTGAAGGTGGGCCAGATGATCATGGTGCAGATAGTGAAGGAACCGATCTCCACAAAGGGCTCCAGGCTCACGGCAGAAATTTCATTGGCAGGACGCAACATTGTACTGATGCCGTTCGCCGACAAGGTGAACATCTCCCAGAAAATTTCCTCCCACGAGGAAAAGAAAAGACTCGAGACCCTGGTAAAGAGCATACTCCCGCGCAACTACGGGGCCATCATCCGTACCGCAGCCGAAGGCAAGAACGCCTCGGTGCTGGTAGGGGAGACCAAGGCCCTCATCGAAAAATGGGAAAGCGCTTGGAAGGTCATCGCCAAGGACAAGGGCGTGAACCTGCTCTTCACCGAGTACTCCAAGACCACTACGGTCCTCAGGGACCTGCTGAACGATTCGTTCACCGGAATCCATGTGAACGACGCCAAGACCTGCGAGGAAATCAGGAACTACATTTCCCTGATTCTTCCCGAACAGGAGAAAATCGTCCATCTCTACGAGGGCAAGGCGCCCATCTTCGACCATTTCGAGGTCACGAGGCAGATCAAGAGCTCCTTCGGCAAGGTGGTGCCCATGAAACAGGGCGCCTACCTGGTGATAGAGAGCACGGAAGCCCTCAACGTGGTGGATGTGAACAGCGGCATACGGGCGAAGACCAGCGACCAGGAAGAGAACACCTTCGAGGTCAACAAGATCGCAGCCGAAGAGATCGCGCGGCAGCTCAGGCTCCGCGATATGGGTGGTATCATCATCGTCGATTTCATCGATATGGACACGGCGGAACACCGCAACGCCCTGCACAAGTACATGCAGGAGCAGATGAGCGGGGACAGGGCCAAGCACAACGTGCTGCCCCTCACCAAGTTCGGTCTCATGCAGATCACCCGCCAGCGTATCCGTCCGGCCACCGAGATCAATACTACGGAGCAGTGTCCGCTGTGCCACGGCACGGGGAAGATAGCCTCCACGGTGGTGATCGACGAACAGGTGGAGCGCAAGCTCGCCTATTATGTGGGAGAAAAGGGAATCAAATCGCTCTATCTGCGCACCAGCCCCATCCTCGGGGCCTATCTTTCGCGCGGATTCAATTCCTACCTCGCCAAATGGCGGCGCAAGTACAAATGCCGGCTCAAGCTCCTCGAGAGCACCGACAACAGCATCCTGCAGTATGAATTTCTGGACTCTATGAAAGAAGCGCTCGAATGACGGGCGCTTCTTTTTCAAATGTCCTGTTCCCTTTTGCCCACCAGCGTTTCGAGCAGCAGCGTGCCCGGCGTACGGGGGATGAGGTAGAATTCCTCCACCTCGGCGGGGATGAGGACCGTTTCGCCCTCTGCCACAGGGAGATAGTCTATCTTCCCGTCAGGGTCCTCCTGCGGCAGCTGTATGTTCATCCCTCCCCTCACGCAGGTGTAGGCAATGCACGAATCGAAGCTTTCGCCGCCTATCTTGAGGGCGTCTTCGAGGTCTATTATATTGCATGTGAACTGCGGCAGGTGGAGCATCCGCACTACGTTCTGCGGGTCTTCGGGGCGGCGGTCCTCAAGGCTGAAGCCCAGGAGATTCTCGGCTGGGAAGCGGTCGTAGGATATGAAATCGAGCGCTTCGATGAGGTTGAGGGGGATGTCCAGGTTCCCGTCCTGCACGATTTCGGATCCCCATCCGCATAGCCTGAAATCGAGGGCCGAAGATTCGCTTATCTCGACTATGGTGGCGCTGCCCCAGATGCAGTGCGGGATGCCGGGAGGGATATGGAAGTACTGTCCTGCCTTGACCGGCACCTGGTTGATGAGGGATTCCGGGGAACCTTCCGTACATGCCGCGAAGAAATCCGCAACTTCGGTCGCCTTCCTGAAGCCGAGCAGCAGGCTTGAATCCGCGGCAGCCTTTGCCACGTACCAGAGTTTCTCCTTCCCGAGGGAATCGTAGCGGGAGCGTGCGGCTTCGTCGGAAGGACAGACCGTAAGGGGCATCTTCCCGTTGACATCCAGGTATTTCACCTGGAAGGGGAACTGCTGTCCGTACCAATCGAAAATATCTTCCCCCACGACCCTGTCCAGGTAAGTCTCCATTATTTCTCCCATGGAATTGCCTCCCAGCCAGCCGTCCCTGGCGGGTGTGTCGCGCCAGCCGAGGTCGGCCAGGTTCCAGCGCTCGCAGCCCCAGGGGAACTTGTCTTCGACAGGATGGAGCCTGAAAGGATGGAGTTTCTTTTCTTCTTCCATTTTTACTATATTTACAAACGCGAAGATACTCAATTTTATGAAAGGGATTTATATTTTTCTCGCCGACGGCTTCGAGGATGTCGAGGCTCTCGGCACCAACGACGTGCTGCGGAGGGCCGGCCTGCGGAGCGAGCTCGTTTCGATAACGGAAGAGCCTTTCGTGTCTTCTTCCCACAGGATAACCGTGAGCGTTGACGACTGCCTTCCCCTTTTGCCCGGGATAGACCACGACGGAACCACGGAAAACGACGTGATGATCTTTCCCGGCGGCATGCCCGGCAGCAAGAACCTCGCAGGCTGCAAACCCCTCATGAGGCTCATGCAGGCCCATTACGACGCAGGCGGAACCGTTGCTGCAATATGCGCCGCCCCCGCTCTGGTGCTGAGCCAGCTCAAGGGAATCGAAGGCGCTGCGGTTACATGTTTCGACGGCTTCGAGGATAAACTTGAGCAGGCCGGGGCCAAGTTCGAACCCCGCCCCGCAATCACTTGCGGGCGCATCATAACCGGCCGGAGCGCCGGACATGCCCTTGCCTTCGGGCTTGAAATCGTCAGGAAGCTGCGCCCCGAAAGATACGACGAAGTAAGACACCATCTTTTCCTTGACACGTTATGACAGGTTCCCCGGCAGGCGCCGCAAACATAGTATATTACCATGGATGAAAGGATAGACAAATACCTGTGGTGCATCAGGGCGTTCAAGACCCGCAGCGAGGCCACGGAAGCATGCCACGGCAACAAGGTCCAGGTGAACGGGGTGAATGCCAAACCATCCAAACTCGTAAAGCCAGGGGACATACTTACCATACGCAAAGGGCCCGCCCTATTGAGCTATAAGGTCCTGCAGGGGCTGGACCACCGCGTAGGTGCCGCCCTGGTGCCGGACTTTGCCGAGAACATCACGCCCGAAAGCGAACTGGCCAAGTTCCATGCCCCGGCCGAGACTTTCTTCGTCCGCCGCGACAGGGGGGCCGGGCGTCCCACGAAGAAAGACAGGCGCACCCTGGATGCACTCCTGGATGCGCTGGACGAATAAGGACGGACAGGATTATTGCCGGACTATTATACGCTCTATGCGGCGGGGAACCGAGGTGAGGATTTCGTAAGGGATCGTGCCGAGGATCTCCGCCAGTTCGCTTATCGTGGGGTCTTCGCCGAAGATGGTTACGGTGTCTCCCGCCGCGCATCGGACACCGGTGACGTCCAGCATGCACATGTCCATGCAGATGTTGCCTATGGTGGGCACACGGTGCCCGTTGAGGCTGAAGGTGGCGTTGCCCCGTCCCAGATGGCGGTTAAGCCCGTCGGCATAACCGCAGGGGATGGTCGCGATGGTGGTCCCCTGCGGGGCTATCTTCCCCCATCTGCCATAACCTATGGTGCCGTCGGATTCCTGCAAGGTCTTGACTTGCAACACCTTGACCTTGAGCGACGCTACGGGGGCAAGCTGCGTCGAAGGCAACGCACTTATGCCGTATATGCCGATTCCGAGTCGGACCATGTCCCACTGGTAGGCGGGGAAACGTTCGATCCCTGCGGAATTGAGGATATGCCACATGGGAAGGTATCCCAGCGCATCTCCCAGGGTGGTGGCGTTCCGTTCGAAAAGATGGACCTGCCCAAGGGTGAAATCATCCTGGGACGGGTCTTCGGCGGCAGCGAGGTGCGAGAAAACCGAAACCACATGCACCCACGGACAATCCTTCAGATAGCTGCAAAGTTCGGGCAGCTCCGCCGTCATGAACCCGAGGCGGTGCATGCCGGTGTCGAGTTTTATATGTATGGGATAATCCCTGATGCCGCGCTTTTCCAGGACTGCCGCCATGCCTTTCAGGGCATACATGTTGGGGATGGACGGTTCGAGCTTGTAATCTATGATCTCTTCGAAGAAATCGGTGCCTGCGGTGAGCACCAAAATTGGAAGCGAGATACCTGCCTTGCGGAGTTCAAGGCCCTCAATGGGCAGCGCGACGGCCAGATAATTGGCGCCCGCGGCCTGCATCATGCCGGCGAATTCCACCGCACCGTGTCCGTATGCGTTGGCTTTCACCAATACCAGGAGTCTGGTGGAAGGCTCGATCAGCGAACGGAAATACCTGTAGTTGGCAGTTGCCGCAGGCAGGCTCAGTTCCAGGCGTGAAAAATCATCGTTTCCCATTACAAAACACAAAAATAAGCAATTCCGCGGATTATTGCACCTTCCTGAAGGTGTCTGAAGGAACGTACCAAAGCCATCCTTCCACCTCGGAATATCCGAGCTCCCGATAAAGCTGCATGTATCCGCCCACCTGTCTGAAGTGCCTGGGCTCCGGAGCGCCGAACTTGTAGTCTATCACTATAGCCTTATCGCCCCTCACAATCACCCTGTCGGGACGGTTGTCCGAGCCGTCGGATCCGATTACCGAGGCTTCGTTGTATCCGCCGCCTTCGAAGAACTCCGGATGGGCGGCGATCCTCGCTGAAAGCAGGTCCCGGGCATCGGCGGCCTGCTTTTCATCGAGCAGGCCGCCGAGGACTGCGTCCTTTATGGCCTCCGGCAGGTCATCGGCCCTTCTTATTCGGGCCAAAATGCCATGGAGCACCACTCCGTTGCGCCGCGGGGACGCGTCGATGCCCACCTCGCCTTCAGGTCCGAAATAATCATAAGCGTCTTCCGAAGCCTCCAGCCTGCCGCCGATGGGGATGGTTGCATATCCGGCAGGGAAATCGGCTCCCGCCCTGCCCGGCTTGCGTTTCAGGAGGGTAAAGTCGTACATGCGTCCGTATTCGGTCTGGGAGCGCTGCCCGCAGTATTCGTAAACTATCTGGGAGAAATTGCCGTAGTTCCCCGGTTTGAAGCTCTCGGGCGGGTTCTCCGCAATGATATGCAGGCAGCATTTGGCCCGGGTAAGCGCGACATAGAAGACGTTCATGTTGTCCACCCGCTGCATCGCACGCTCCTGTTCATATGCTTCGGCGAACAGGGTGTCGGCCGTCTTCTCGCTCAGGTCCACCGGGTAGATTCCCGATACCGCCGGGTCGAAAGGCGTGCCCGACACATCGAGCCAGCACCAGCGTTCGCAGTGTTTATAGATGTTGACCTTCTCGGCGAACGGGAAGATGAGATACGGGAATTCCAGGCCCTTGGCCTTGTGGACGGTGAGTATGGTGATGGCGTTGGCGTTCTCGGGTGAACTGATGTACCTGGGCTTTTCGTGCCAGTGCTGGAGGAAATACCGCAGGTTGTTGCCGTTCACTTCGGTCCATTCGCGGAGTTCGTCCATGAAGGCTTCGACGAAAAGGGTCTCGTCGGCGAAAACATCCGGATTCATGGCCTTCAGCTGCCGGAGCAGGTCTTCGCAGAGGCCGACGAGCGAATGGTATTCGGAGGGGAATTCCACCCGTGCATCCTGCGCGATGAAGGCGCCGAGGCTGTCTTCGGGATTCTCGAGGCTGCTGAGCAGGCCGAGCAGTCTGCGCACCGTGAACGAAGCGCTTATGCGGAGGGAATCGTCCGACACTACCGGGTATCCGCCGGATATGAGTTTGGCGGCGACGGCGGATCCCTCGGCATTGTTGCGCACGATTACCGCAATGTCTTTGTAGAGGGCGCCGGAGTCAAGAGCCTTCTCTACCGACGCCAGCACCTTCGGTATCTCCTCTTCCTTGGGGCAGAAGGACACCTGCACGAAGCCGGGCTGGCTGCGGTCTTCGGACAGCGGGTTCTGCTCCACGTCGGAATAAATGGATTCCAGCCCGAGCTGTTTCGCGGCGAAAGAGAAGAAGCCGTTGTTGAAAAGAACTATTTCCCTGCAGCTCCGCCTGTTGTCCTGCATGGATTTCACCCTTGCCCCGGGAAACTCTTTTTCCACCTTTTCCGCGAGCAGCCTCCAGTCGGAGTCCCTCCAACGGTAGATGCTTTGCTTTATGTCGCCGACTATCAGCGATCCGCGGCCGTTGGAATCGCTTTCCCTGAGCAGCGGGAGGAAGTTGTCCCATTGGATGTTGGAAGTATCCTGGAACTCGTCGAGCAGGAAGTGTTCGTACCTCACCCCGAGCTTTTCGTAAACGAACGGGGCGTCGCTGCCGGAGATGATACGCGACAGGAGGGTATTGGAATCGTCCAGCGACAGGACGTTCTTATCGTGGAGGACTTCCTCGAACCTTGCGAAGAATTCCCGGGCGAGCCCCAGGCTGAACACCTGGGCCTCGACCAGGCGGGCGGTGCGGTAGATCCGGTATTGCCTGTCGAAAAGATCCATGAACGGAGTGCCAGCGGCCTTGGCTGCGAGCGACTTCTTGGGATAGTCTATGGGCTTGTACCATACGCTGCGCATGTATTCCCCGCGCTGCTTGTCGGCGTGCTTGTTGCCGTACTCGGGCAGGTCTGCGGCCGCCGCCTTCACGTCCGAGGCGAACCGGCGGATTATCTCGCGGCAGCTCCTGCGTACGCGGGCAAGCCTTTCCTTCGAGAACTCCTCGTCCGTTATGCCGTGTTCGGCGCGCAGGCGCCGGCGTTCGTCGCTTCCGAGCTTCAGGCCCATGTCGTGAAGGCTCCTTTCTATGTTGGGTCCGCTGCCGCTTTCGAGCCTGGAGGCGATGTTCTCGCGCAGCCATCCGATTATCTCTTCCTGCGACCCGTCCGTGGTGAGCGAGTCCAGGATGCGGTCCATGGCTTCGGCTATCAGCGTCTCCCTGTCCAGCTCCACCTGGTAATCGGCAACCTGGCCTATCTCCCGCGCGAATGCCTTCAGCGCGCGCTGGAAGAAACGGTCTATGGTGCTCACGGCGAAGGCGCTGTAATCGTGCAGTATCCTGATGAGCTTGCGCCTCCGGGCAGGGTCTTCCGAAAGGTACAGCAGTATCCTCTCCTTCATCTCGGCGGTGGCCTTGTTGGTGAAAGTCACGGCAAGTATGTGCCTGTAGGCCAGATCGTCCTTGAGGAGGTCGATGTAGGTATGGGCGAGGGTGTAGGTCTTTCCCGACCCGGCCGATGCTTTGTTCACTTCCATCATCTTCCGCAAATGTTCTTGAAGTCACAGTACTTGCAGTCCTTCGGGTTGGGCGTGCGCCGCCACGGGGCATCGGGATTCCGGAGTTCTTCCAGCCTGGCGGGGAGTTCCTTCCCGAGCGCCTCGCGGAAGACGCTGCTCAGCCTGGACGTCCTCACCCCTTCCACGAAGAGCCTCTGCGTTTGGTAGATGCTGTTGAGCAAGGTGCGACCGCCTGCATCCTTTTCCATAAGGCGGTCATAGATATAGAGTTGCAACGCGATGCCGGGGCGTTTGGAGTTGTCGTTGCCGAACAGGGCCCTGATTACCTTGTCCGCATTGGCATCCGTGATGTCCATCTCTTCATCTTCCACCCGGCCGGTCTTGTAGTCCACTATGCGAAGGGTTCCCGGCTCGAAAATATCGAGCCGGTCGATGAAACCAATGAAGCGGAATCCGCCTATCTCGCAGGACCGGAATTCTTCCAGGCCGGCAATCTTGAACGAGGGTAGGCCCTTTTTCTCCAGCAGTTCGAGGTCGCGCCTGAGTATCTGGGCGGCATAACTGCAGATGATTTCTTCATATACCAGGTTGCGGCCGGTCACTTCGGGGGCGTTGTTCAGTTTTTGCCTGATGCGCATCCGTACCTGCTCCCTAAGTTCCTCCTTGTCTTTCAAAAGGGCCTGGAGGCGCGTCCTGTCAACCTGCTTGAGGGGCACCAGCCGCTTCTCGTCCGCTGTGGATGGATCGGTGGAATACAAGGCGTGCATCACCGTGTGCAGGACGCTTCCCAGCATGCCGGCGTCTAGGGCCTCTTCAACCTCGTCGGGCTCTTTCAGTCCTTTGATGCTGCTGTAGTAGAATGCCGCCTGGCAGTTCAGGTACTGGCGCATGGAGGAAGCGCTCAGGTGGAAGTCGGGCGAGGCCATCACCGCCAGGTCCTCTCCGGTCTTGGGGATGCTGTCGGGTATCTCAAGGCCTTTCACCGCCGATCTTGCCACGAAACGGCAGGTCTTGAAACCGTAGATGAGTTCCAGTTGCTTTATGTACCGGCTCTCTTCGCCCGACTTGATGCCTTCGGTGCGGGAATCGAATACCAGCCAAACCTTTTTCGCCCTCTGGATGAGGCGGTAGAAGTAATATGCCCAGATGGAGTCCTGGAACTCATAGGTGGGCAGGCCGAAGCCTTTCCGGAGTTCGGGAGGGATGAAGGATGATGCGACCGAACGGCGGGGGAACATACCCTCGTTGCAGGAAAGGACGATCAGGTTGTCGAAGTCGAGGGCGCGGGTCTCGAGGGGGCCCATGACCTGCAGGCCCTGGAGCGGCTCGCCCTTGAAGGGGACTGCGTCCGAGGAGAGCAGTTGCCAGAGCAGTTTCCACCAGGTCTTGTCCTCTACCTGGGGGGCCAGTTCCTGCAGGCGGGTGACCGCCTTGTAGCTGTGCATCGCGAATTCCAGTTCCATGGCCCTGGATTTATCTTCCCTGACGGCCCGGGCTATGGCGAGGATGATGGATTTAAGATAATCCGCATTGTCCTCCGCTTTGCTGAAGATGGCCTGGAGTATGCCGCCCGATGCGAATTCCGATACGGGAACATAGTATTTGCCCATGGCCTTCACGGCTTCCACCATCTTCTGCTCTTCAGGGCTTATCACACTGCGGAAGACGCCGTTGGAGAATATCCCCCAGACCTGCCTGTGATAGAAAGCCGGGCCGTCCGGGGTTTCCCGCAGACCCAGTTGGAGGGCACCTGCCAGATTGAGCAGCCCGAGCCATTCGCTTCCCTTCATGGGATAGCCCATGGTGACGTTGATGCTGCCTATCTCTTCGGGGATGCTGTTCAGGACCGGAACCAGCAATCCTTCGTCCGGAAGCACTATGGCCGTGCGTATGTCGTACGGAGCTCCCGTCCTTTCCAGGATGCCGGGGATCTGCTTGGCCTGACCTATCGCCGAAGGGACGCTCAGCACGTTGATCTCCGGCCTGCCGAGGCCTTCGGGATCCAGGTGGAGGGACTGTCCGAAACGCTCCATGTTGCGGGCCATGAAAAATGAGGACATGTTGTCCGGGTCTTTTATCTCGGGGCTGGAGAAATCCCAGCAGAATTCCGCGACTCCGGCGTCCTTCATCCTGCCCAGCAACTTCTTCTCGCATTCGTTCAGGGCGTTGAGGCCGGCGAAAACGTACTTGGTGCCAGGTCCGAAAGCGCTTTCCAGGATATCGGTGACGCTTTCGCTGTCGAGCTTCCCGGCGAGGGAGCGGTATATCATGCCCTCATAAGCCAGGCCTTCCGCCGCGAGCTTATCGTTGAAACTCCTGTAAAGAGGCAGAAGCAGGTTCCAGATATGGAGGAAGTCCCGCTTGACCTGGCCGTCCCGCTCGAAATGCCCCAGGAATTCCTGTATGGCCTTGCGCTGGTCCTCGCTCAGGAACGACAGGTCCTGCATGTCCTTGAACTCCCCGACATTCTTCCATAACTTTTCGGGGTCGGCCAGATATTTGTCCACGTCGTCGAAGTCCGAGAGCATTATGCCTCCCCAGTATAGGAAGTCGTCGAGCGGCTCGGCATTCGGGTTGAGCAGCTTGTAAGAGTCGTACAAGCGGAGCAGCAGGAGGGTCCGGTCCGCCTTGTGCCCTCCGGCGAGGCGGACGAAAAAGTCGTTCATCGCAAAGCAGCGCGGAGCCATCGCGGTGCGGCCGCTTGCGGCGACCTCTTCAGCGAGGTATTTGCCGAAGAATGCTATCGCCCTCTTGTTGGGGAAGATAAAAATTATCCTGCCGATGTCTTCCGCAGGATAATAATGTGATGCCACCTGTCTGAGGAATTCCTTCATCGCAGGTCCGTGACTATCCAGGACGGGTCGAGCTTGGAAGTGTCGAAGGAGAAAAGGGAGTCGTCCCGGGTGGCGGGGGATATCACGATGTCGTCCGCCCTGAACTTGATGTCTATGCCCTTGTCCTTGCTGACTATCGAACACGACAGGCTTTTCCCGTCGTAATTGAGGCCGTGCACCATCCCCACGAAATCTTCCAGGTGGGAGATCATGCTTTCCCCGGCAGGGGCGATGTACACTTCCTTGGCGTCCTTGTCCACCGTCCATGTGGTGGTGCCGTCCGACCATATTTCCATCCCGTTGGAGGTTGTATGGTACTTGTGCCCGAGAAGCAGCGCGCTGCCGCTGTCCTTCAGCGGGACGTCGCCTTTCATCTCGTAGGAATAGGTGCAGGATATGGTGTTCTTCCCACGGAGCAGGCCGATCACCTCCTTGAGGCTGCCCTGTCCCCATGCGCTTGCACAGAGGAGTACCGTGGCCAGTATGGCTGATGTCTTTTTCATCTCAACGAATCCAGTATTGTCTGAAGGTCGTCGAGGGTAGGTACAAGAACCGTGCGAGGTTTGCTCCCTTCCTGCGGACCGACTATCCCCGCCTTCTCGAGCTGGTCCATCACGCGGCCCGCCTTGGCGTAGCCCATGCCCAGCTTGCGCTGGAGGTCGGAGGTGGAACCTTTCTGGGTGGTGACCACCATCTTGGCAGCCTCTTCGAAACGCTCGTCGAGTTCGCCTACGTCGCCCACGCCTCCGCCTTCGGCCCCTTCGGTGACATCGGGCAGGTAATAAGGAGTGTTGTAACTCTTCTTGTAACCCTGCTGCTCCCCGATGAAATCGGTTATGGAGTCGATCTCCTCCCCGCTGACATAGCCGCACTGGATGCGTTCGGTGTCGAGCCCAGCGCTCCAGAGCATGTCACCGCGGCCTATCAGCTTCTCGGCTCCCGGAGCGTCGAGGATGGTCTGGGAGTCCACCCTGGATGCCACCCTGAATGCGATGCGCATCGGGAAGTTGCTCTTGATGATGCCGGAAATGACATCGACCGAAGGCCTTTGGGTTGCCAGTATGACATGGATGCCCGCGGCGCGGCCCTTCTGGGCCAGGCGGATGATGGAGTTCGTGATGCTCTTGGATGCCGCACGGACTTCGGGGGAACTGCCGATGGTCATGGTGAGGTCGGCGTATTCATCGACAACCGCCACTATGTATGGCAGGAAACGGTGCCCCTTGTCGGGGCGGAGCCTGCGGGATTTGAACTTGTCGTTGTAGAGGGTGACCTTGTTTACGCCGGCTTCGCTAAGGAGCTTGTAGCGTTCGTCCATCTCGATGCAGAGGCTTCGGAGTATCTTTTCGGCGTCCTTGGGTGTCTTGACAATGGCCTTCTGCCTTTCTTCCTCCTCGTCGCCGGCAGTGGGAAGCACTGCGAGATAATGGTGGAGGATGGAATTGTACGCACTGAATTCCACCATCTTGGGGTCGATGAAGACGAACTTGAGCTCGGACGGGTGCTTGCTGTAGAGAAGCGAGGACACAATGACGTTGAGGCCGACGCTCTTGCCCTGCTTGGTGGCGCCCGCTATCAGGAGGTGCGGGGCGTCGCTCAGGTCGAAGACCTTCACGTCCTGGGTGATGGTGTAACCTATCGCCACGGGGAGCTCATATTTGCTGTTGCGGAAGGCCTCGCTGTTGAGGAGCTTCTTGAGAGGCACGATGCTGGGGCTGTCGTTGGCCACTTCTATACCCACCGAGTCGGGCAGGGTGACCACGCGCACGCCGCGCGCCTTGAGCGAAAGGGCGATGTCTTCCTGGAGTTTCTTGATGTCGGAGATCTTGACCCCGGGGGCAGGATTGACCTTGTACAGGGTTACGGTGGGGCCTATGATGGCCTTCACGTCCGTTACCTCAATGCGGTAGGTCTGGAGGGCGGCCCTGATCTTGTTGTTGTTGCGGGTGAGTTCCTCGCTGGAGACCTCGCGCTTCGACGAGGCGTGGTCGCTGAGGAGTTCGATGCTCGGGAACTTGTACCAAGGGAGGCCTTCCGGCGGGTCCATGCGGTTGTTTATGGGCGGGAGTTCCTTCGTTTCGGCATCGAGGGTGTCGTCGGTGACCACCTGGATGTCGATGTCGCCGCCGGCCTGAACTTCGGCAGGGGACGGTACGGCCGCGCTTATGACAGGTTCCGGCCGGTGCAGGGGCTGCGGTTCCGGCACGGGTTCAGGTTCAGGTTTAGGTTCAGGTTTAGGTTCCGGAACGGGCCGGGGTTCCTTTTTCTTGTCCGAGCCCAGGTTGTACAACCAGTCCGTGAACTTGCGGGAAGAGAAGAACAGCCATGCGGCAAGGAGCAGCAGGACCAGCAGGCCGGTGATTATGGGACCGAACAGGTTGGTGCCCCATGAGACCACCTGTGCTCCGCACTCTCCGCCGAGGCCGCCGCCGAAGGCGTTCCCGAGGCCGGCCAGGCCTCCTATATAGGCGAGAAGGACCGAGGCCACGAAAGCGCCGGAGAGGGTGATGAGGGTGGTCTTGAGGAGAGAATAGTGCCAGCGCCCGGCGAGCAGGCGCGCGCTGACCGCCGCCAGTATTATCAGGAGGGCGAAGCTTCCGAGGCCGAAAAGGCTGCATACCAGGAGGTGGCCGGTCCTGTAGCCCAGTTTGCCGGCGGCATTGCCCACCTTGACGGAAGCGTCCATCATCGACGGATCCTTGAGCAGGCTCATGTCCTGCTTCCAGTGGAAGAGATAAGAAACGGTCGATATGAGCACGAATACCGCCAGGGCGGCGACGCACAGGCCCAGTATCTTCACTGCGGCGGCGCGCTCAGAGTCGTCCCATCCGCGCCAGAAAGCCAGGCTTTCGAAGAATTTCCTCATCTCTTCTTGTTCTTGTGGTATTTGCGGCTGAAGTTCTTTCCTCCCTGGTTGATGCCTCCCATGCCGGGGCGGGAGAAGTTCGCATCCTGCGACACCTTGCCCAGCTCGATGCCCTCGGGCACCTTGATGCGGTAGTCGGAAAGCTTCTCGATGTCCGCGAAGATGGTTTCGTCCGCCACGCTGTCCTTGTTCCAGATGAGATACTGCTGGCGCATGTAGATGGCCAGGTTGCGGATGAGGGCGGTCTTCAATTCGCCTTCGGGCTGCTCGCAGATGAGGTTGATGATCTTTTCGATGTTCCTGCCGTAATGGAGGGCCTTGACCGGCATGTCCTTCATGGGCAGGGGAACCGGTTTGGTCTCGAAGGTCTCCTTGACGGGGGAGGGGTACGGGGAATCCACGTCCAGGTCGAAGCCTGCTATCATGTAGAGGTGGTCCCACAGCTTATGCTCCCAGTCTTCCTGGGTGCGCACCTGCGGGTTGAGGAGTTCCATGGACTTGATGACCGCAAGGGCCTGTTCGCTGCGCTTCTCGCGCGTGGGGATGGCCTTGAGCTCTTCCACCATCTTCAGGACGTTGCGGCCGTATTCGGGCATCGCCAGTTTTTCGCGGGTTGTATTGTAGTCGAGATATATGCTGTCGTTCATAGTGGCAAAGATAGGAAAAAATGAGGGAAATAATTATTATCTTTGCACGATTATGACTAAAAGCTTCAAAGTCGCGGGACACTGTTTCAACTTCGACCTTCCGGCCTCCGATACGCTTTGGGACCGGCTGGGACAGTATTCGCCCTTCGAAGTGGAAAATGCGCCATCGCCCTTGTTCTCCATCCGCCTGGTGGACTCCCTCCCGGAAGTCCCGATGGAAAAGGTGTATGGCGGGGGCGAGGGGCCCGGAGAGCCGGTCATAATGTTGTACCGCACCCCTGGCGGATGGGTCTTCGAGTCCATGCCATTCAGCGGACAGCCGGTTTGCGCCAGGATCCATGCCGACACGTCGTTCTCCGATGCCCGCCTCCAGATCCTGCAGCCTTCTTTCAGGCTTTTTTCCCTCAACAACGCCGCCATGTTGATGTTCGCTTTCAGTACGGCCCCGCTGGGCACGCTCGAAATGCACGCGTCCGTCATCGAAAACGGCGGCAGGGCTTTCCTGTGGCTGGCGAAGAGCGGCACCGGCAAAAGCACCCACAGCCAGCTTTGGCTCAAGCATATACCCGGCAGCCGCCTGCTCAACGACGACAATCCCATAGTTCGTCTCGATCCCGACGGCACTCCCGAGGTTTATGGTTCCCCATGGAGCGGAAAGACCCCATGCTACATAAACAAGCATTTCCCCGCGGGTGCTTTCGTGCAGATCAGGCGCAGCCCCGAAAACCGCATCGAGCGTCTGGGCGTATTCGAGTCCTACGCCATGGTGTTCTCTTCCAGTTCCGGCCTGAAGTCCGATCCTTCCATGGCCGACCACATGCATTCCACATTCGAAAGGATAGTCACTTCGGTGCCCTGCTACAACCTCTTCTGCCGTCCGGACGAAGAGGCGGCCAGGGTATGTGCGGCAGAACTTCTCGGGAAATGACGGAGCGCAGGGTGATGCCTAATGACATAATGCTGGGCGGGGTCAGGGACCTGCTCGCCGAAGGGCATACGGTGGTGATACTCACCAAAGGGGTCAGCATGCTGCCGTTCATCACCGGGAACAAGGAC
>CAJOQW010000115.1 GCA_905236955.1 uncultured Bacteroidales bacterium | reverse complement strand
GCTCACGAAGATCAAGACGGTACTCGACAACGAAGACCGCAAGGGCGGGGCCGGCAACATCGAGAGCATTCAGGCCGAGAACCTTAAAAGGATACTGCTTACCCTCAACGACGATGTGAGGGTAGTGCTTATAAAGCTCGCGGACCGTCTCCACAACTGCCGTACCATCGAATTCATGCCCGAGCACAAGCGCGACAAGATACTCTCCGAGACCATGTTCATATTCATCCCCCTCGCCCACAGGCTGGGCCTTTACGGAGTGAAGTCGGAGATGGAGAACATATGGCTCAAGTACAAGGAGCCTGATGCTTACAGGGAAATAACCGCCCGTATCGACCGCAACGTTGCGTTGAGGGACAAGGAAATAGACAATTTCATAGCACCGATCGAAGGCGCCCTCAAGAGGGCTGACATACCCTTCGTCATAAAGAAGCGCATCAAGACCCCGTACTCGATCTGGTTCAAAATGCACAGCAAGAACGTCCCCTTCGAGGAGATCTATGATCTTTATGCCGTACGCATCATCTATGATTCCGGCTCCCTTACGCCCGAATCCGAACGGGAGGAGGCATTCAAGATCTACTCCATCCTCGGCAGCCTGTACGGTCAGCAGCAGTCCCGTTATCGCGATTGGATCAACAATCCGAAGAGCAACGGGTACGAGGCCCTTCACTGTACACTGATGAGCCATGGTGGGTTCTGGATCGAGGTACAGATACGTTCCCGCAGGATGGATGATATAGCCGAAAGGGGTATCGCAGCCCACTGGTCTTACAAGAAAGATGGTTATGTGTCGGAGAACGATTCAATGGACCGCTGGCTCGCCAAGGTTCAGGAGATCCTGGAGAGCGAGGATGTCAACGCCCTTGAACTGCTCGACATCATCCACAAGGACCTGGTGGCCACCGATATCATAGTCTTCACACCGAAAGGCGACCAGAAAAGCATCCAGGCCGGTGCCACCGTCCTGGATTTCGCATACATGATCCATACCCATATTGGGCACAGGGCGATAGCCGCCAAGGTGAACATGAAGCTCGTCCCCCTGTCTTATGTCCTCAAGGCTGGCGACCAGGTGGAGATAATAACCGCCCAGAGCGGAAGACCCAAGATAGAATGGCTCCAGTTCCTGCAGACCCGTCATGCGAAGAACCTGGTGATAGAGTATTTCAAGGGGGACAGGGATGCGATAACCAGGAACGGGGAGCGCATCTACAACGAGCGTCTACGCACCATGGGTGTCCCCGCGACGTTCGAGGCCATCCATAAGTTCATGGAATTCTCGCAGATCAACGACCAGGCCGAGGTATTCTTCAGGATAGGTCTGGGACTGATCGGTCCGGAAGATTTCAGACGGGTTTTCAGCGAGGGCGACTCTCTTGGCCAGTACATACTCGCAGACTGCTGCAGGCCTATTCCGGGCGATCCCATGATCGGTTTCAAGACCAAGGACGGTACAATTATTGTTCACAAGAAATCCTGCCCGATAGCCGAAAGCATGGCCAGCAAGCACGGCGACCTGGTGGTCGCGGTACCGGACATGCTGACCGTGGAAAGGGAGTTCCCGGTACGTATCTCATTGCGCGGACTCGACAGGGTAGGCCTGTTGAATGACATCACCCAGAAGATATCCCTCAACATGGGAATGAACATGCGGGAACTGCGGCTCGGAGGCAAGGACGGCGTGTTCGAGGGTTATATCGAACTCATGGTCAAGGACAAGAAAAGCCTGGAGACCACGGTGGCCGAGCTCAACCGGGTCGACGGAATCAAGGAAGTGGTCAGGACAGACATATGAAAAAGGACAATCTACTCCCGCTGCTCGCATCTGCCATGGTGCTCATTCCGATGATGTTCTCGCATTCATGCGCGAATACCACCGAGGCTCCCAGCGGAGGTAAAAGGGACACCATCCCCCCCCGGATAGTGGATATCAATCCCCTTCCGGGAGCCCTCGGATTCCCGCTGGAGAAGGCCAGGATCGTATTCACATTCAATGAATATGTGAACATCAAGAACGCCGGCAGCCTCTATCTCTCCCCTCCCCAGGGAAAGAAGATGACAAGCCGCATTTCGGGCAAGGACCTGGTGATATCTTTCGAGGAGCCGCTCCTTCCGAACACCACTTATACCCTGGACCTCAATGACGCCATAGCGGACAACAACGAAGGCAACATCTTCCCCGGTTTTACCTACGTGTTTTCCACCGGGGACACCATCGATTCCCTTTTTACTACGGGTACTGTCGTGGACTGCAACACGCTGGCTCCGGTCAAGGGGGTGACGGTGATGCTTTACAAGGACCACTCCGATTCGGCCGTGATGCTCAAGCGCCCCTATGCTGCGGCCAAGACCGATGACTGGGGGTATTTCGTAATCCCGTATATCAAAGACACCCTCTACCGTCTTTATGCCGTTAAGGACGCCTCGAACAACAATATCTACGACCCTTCAGAGGATCTTATTGCCTTCAAGGACAGCGTTTTCCGTCCGGAATGGCGGGTCGGGGAAGGGGTTCCCGAACTGCTGAAATACGACATGACGGACACTCTCGGCTGTGAGGCCAGGCGTGTGGCCAACACCCTCGTCCTCTTCCGGGAAAAACCCGGCAAGCAATTCCTGCGTAACCATGGACGCACCGGGCTGAGGTCTTCGTTCATCAGTTTCCAGGCACCGTACGCCTGGATAGATTCGCTTTGGTTCGGCGGCTATGCCGACGACGAGGTCATCTCCCAGTTCAACGCCACCCAGGACAGCCTTCTCCTGTGGGTGAACTCCCGGAAACCTGCTCCCGATACCCTCCATCTGTTCGTCAACTATCGCAAGACAGATTCCTCCGGCATCCTTCGTCCGGAACTGGAACATCTCCGGCTGCCCATAAACAACAGCCTAAAGAACAAGTATTCCAGAAGGGAAAGGCGCAACCTCAAGCATGAGGATACCGTATGCAGGTTCACGTTGGGGGCTACCGGTGAAAGGGTCGAACAGTATGGATTCGAACTGGAATTCGAATCCCCGATCATTTCCGAGCGATTCTCTTCCATGAGCTTCCGTTCTGTAAATCCCAAGCAGCAGGAAAGAGCCGGGATGGTCACCGTGGAAAGGGACAGTACCAACCTGCTCAAGTATTCAATACGTCCGCAGGAGACACTTCTCCCTGGATGGGAGTATTACCTGAAAATTCCTTATCGTGCCTTCGAAGACATCAACGGCTTCTTTTCCGACAGCATCGAGGTAAAGGTCTCGCTTCCTTCCGATGACGAACTGAGTTTCATGAATGCCCATTTCCGCGGAGTCGGGAGCAAGTATATAGTCGAACTGCTGGATGAAGGCATGCGTTCGGTCCTTAGGAACTATATCATAGAGCAAGACTGCATCCTGTCCTTCCCCTACCTGAAAGAAGGCCGTTATTGCATGAGGATTACTTCCGACGAGAACCGCAACTCGACAGTCGATACGGGCAATCTCCTCGAGCACAGGCAGCCGGAGATGGTGAAATTCGCCGATTTTGCCGGGGACAAGTTCCTGATGGTCCCTCCTTCAGCGGAGCTTGACCAGACCATCGACCTCAAAATCCTTTTCGGAAATGAATAGAAGACTCGCATTATTGCTTTTCGCCCTGCTGACGGTCTCCCCCCTCCTTGCCCAGGAGGAAATGGTGTTCGAGACAGATACGCTCCTGGTGGCTCCGAAGAAGGGTATGATAAACGATTACTCCCTTATAGGGGTCAATTTCGGCCCGACCATATCCAGGATGTTCTTCAATCCGAACGTCAAGCAGGACTGGCTGTACAATCCTTACTACATGTCAGTCACCTATATAAAGAACATGAAGATGTTCGGATTCCTTCCGTATTTCGGTTTCCAGGTAGGGCTGGCCTATGGCCATGAAGGATACAGGTTCGTCGAGAACAAGGAAACCGGCTACATCCACACCATAGAAGGCGCCACGGAGGCCAGGATCGACGTATTCGAAATCCCCTTCCTCCTTCACGGGCATGTCGACGGGCAACATTTCAAGGTAATGCTCAACGCCGGCCCGTATGTAGCGTACAGGAACAGCATAACAAGGACGGGCCAGCGTGTTCCGGAATCGCTCGTGAACAACTTCGCCGATTCGGACTACCGCTGGGATTACGGCGTTTACGGCGGCATAGGTTTCGCCCTCATCTTCGACCCTGTCGAGCTGCATTTCAACGCCATGGGCCATGCCTGGTCATGGGGCAGCCTTTACGCACCCGATTCCACTCCCAGCGAATACAACAAGTACTATTACCGTTATGCTTATCCGCTCGACATCAATTTTACGGCCGGGATTTATTTCCAGCTCGGGAAACGTACGGGAAGGACAAGCCGGCAGCTGAAGAAAGAAGCTTTCAAGATCGTATATGGAGACGAAGAGGATTACCGTCAGGATAGGTGACAGCCTCCTTATGGGTCCGGGTTGCCCGATTGTCGTCCAGACGATGTGCAATACCCATACCTATGACGAAGAGGGCACAGTCAGGCAGTGTGTCCGGCTCGCGGCCGCCGGAGCGGAGTTGATACGCATAACGGTTCCCGGGCCGGGAGATGTGGTCCATATCCGCAATATCAAGGCGGTACTGCGTGCGGAAGGGGTCCGAACCCCATTGGTGGCGGATATCCATTTCTCTTCCCGTACGGCAATTGAAGTCGCACCGCTTGTCGAGAAGGTACGTATCAATCCCGGCAATTTCCATCCCGACCATGGGCAGGCGAGGGCGCAGTTCGCCGAGTTGATAGATGTGTGCCGCGAAAACGGTACGGCCATCAGGATCGGTGTCAACCACGGTTCCCTCGGCTCCTATATAACGGGCTTGTACGGAAACACTCCGCGGGGAATGGCGGAAGCCGCGATGGAGTGGATCAGGATGTGCGTGGAGAAGGATTTCTTCAATGTCGTGGTTTCCCTGAAGAGCAGCAATACCCTGGTGATGGTGCAGGCCTACAGGCAACTCCAGGGAATGATGGAGGAATGCGGTGTGGTCTTCCCCCTCCACATCGGGGTTACCGAGGCCGGGAACGGCGATTCGGGCCGTATAAAATCCTGCGTCGGCTGTGCCGCCCTACTTTCGGAAGGCATAGGGAATACGGTGAGGGTGTCCCTGACCGAAGACCCGGAAGCCGAGCTGCCGGTAGCACGCTATTTGTCAGACCGTTACAGCAATGGACCCGGATCTTCGCTGAAGGAGGCTTCCACAGATGCAGGAGGCATCGTACATGCCGTTTACGAGGCTCCTTCCAGGGAGCTTCTTTTGCTGGATGCGGCCTGCGACTGGGGTCCTGCTCTCCTTGACAGGAAGATCGACGGTGTGGTGTTCACGGGCAGCATAGGCGGAGAATCCATGACCGGGGAGTTCGGGGCTTATCTCCAGGATGAGATCATGCAGGCGTCAAGGCGCCGCTTCTACAAACCCGAATATGTGGCCTGTCCCGGCTGCGGAAGGACCATGTACGACCTCCAGAAAGCCTTTGCTGAGGTAAAAGCCAAGACAGCCCATCTTAAGGGGATGGTGATAGCAGTCATGGGCTGTATAGTGAACGGGCCCGGCGAGATGGCCGATGCCGACTGGGGTTATGTGGGTGAAGGCAACGGTAAAGTTAGCATCTACCGTAAGAAAGTGCCCGTGATGAGGCATATACCCGAGGCCGAAGCCCCTGATGTACTGCTGGGTTTGATCGAGTCTGCCCGAAAGGAAGCTTAATCTTCGGGGAGTTCCGCTATCACCGATTCGCAGGCCCTGACCTTGTCTCCGGGTTCCACTTTAATGTGCGCATCCATCGGAAGATAGAAGTCTATCCTCGAACCGAATTTGATTATTCCGCACTGTTCTCCGGCACGGACTGCAAGGCCCGGTTTGGAGTAGCAGACTATGCGGCGGGCAAAGGTGCCCGCTATCTGACGGAAAAGGATTTCCCGGCCGGCGGAGGTGCGGATGACGGTGGTGGTATGCTCGTTCTCTTCGGAGGACTTGGGTTTGAAGGCCAGGAAGTGTTTCCCGGGATGGTACCGATAATCGGTAACCTCCCCATCGACAGGCCAGAAATTGGCATGGACGTCGAAGAAATCCATATATATGCATACCCTCTTGCACTCCCTGCCAAGGAATTCTTTTTCAAATGCGGTGTCCACTATGCTGATTTTTCCGTCCGCGACGGACGTGACCGTCCTGCCGTTGCACGGACATTGCCTTTCCGGTACCCTGAAGAAAAACATCTGGAAAATGCAGAAAAGCCATAGGACAATCGCGATGACCCAGCTGATCCAGGTGGGTCCGATGAAATGGAATGATGCCCAGATCGCCAGTGCGCTCAAGAAGAAGACGAGGGCCAGGTCCCAGTACGAGTTTTTGTCGATTATCATAGCAGGCCGGCCAGTGAAAGGTATATTGCCCCGAGGGGAACCGCTATCAAGGTACTGTCGAAGCGGTCCAGCAGGCCTCCGTGCCCAGGTATTATATGTCCTGAGTCCTTGACGTCGAAATGGCGTTTCCAGAGGCTTTCAAAAAGGTCGCCGCAGACGCCTCCCAGGTCGATGATTACAGCCAGTATCATGCAGTGGTACCACGGGAAGTTGAAGATGCCCGTGGCCCAGAGGGCAATTGACGCCCCGACGCAGAAGATCATACCGCCCCAGAATCCGACCCAGGTCTTATTTGGGGAGATTCCCGGGGCGAGTTTCTTCGTGTCTTTGCCGAAAGCGCGGCCGATTGTGTAGGCGCCTATGTCCGAACACCATATGAGGATGAAGAAGCCCAGCAGCATCAGGGCGTTGAACTCCCCACCCCTGAATGCAACGAAATTGGACAGTGACAGTGGTATTGCAATATAAAGTATCCCGGCCAGTATGTAAGCGTAGTCCTCCATGTGGTCTGTACCCTTTGAGAAGAGCGCGCTTATCATCACGGCCATGAGCAGGGTGAGCGGCAGGGCAACGAACTTGGGATCCAGTTCCAGTTGGAAGAATGAGAACAGAAGGCTGAACTCCGTAACTCCGGCGGCAATCGCGATCCAGCAGGAAAAGCTGTGGCGCGAACCCATCGACAAGCGGTAGAACTCCAGCATCATCCCTATCATCATGAAGATGATGAGCACCGCGAAAAGATAAGGGTTTATGAGAAGGCCGCAGAGCATGACGGCCACGAAGGCCGCTCCGGAGACGGTCCTGAGTGCCAAATTACTCATTGGACACTGGATTTGCTTCGTTCTTGGCCTTGGGACCGAGTATCTGTTCGATGTCTTCGGCAAAGATGACTTCCTTCTCGAGAAGGAGCTCGGCCACTTTCGTAAAGCCTTCCATGTTGTCGGAGAGGATCTTGACGGTACGGGCGTGTACGCCGTCCACCAGTTTCTTGACCTCATTGTCCATGAGTTCGGCGGTTTTTTCGCTGTAAGGCTTTGTGAGGTCATATCCGCGGGCTCCGGAGGAGTCATAGAAAGAGAGTTCTCCTACACTGTCCGACATGCCGTAGAACTGGACCATGCTGTAAGCGATACGGGTAAGGCGTTCGAGATCGTTCAGTGCGCCTGAAGCGGGTTCTCCGTTGATGAGTTCTTCCGCGACGCGCCCGCCCATGAGGGTGCACATTTCGTCGAGCATATAACTCTTGGGCAGTATCTTGCGCTCAGCGGGAAGGCTCCATGTCAGGCCGAGCGCCTGTCCCCTGGGGATAAGGCTCACCTTGAAGACCGGGTCGGCATTGGGGAGAAGCCAGCCGACTACCGCGTGGCCGGCCTCGTGATAAGCTGTCGTCTTCTTTTCGGCCGGGGTCATTATGGTCGCGCTCTTGCGCTCTATCCCGCCGATTATGCGGTCTACCGAGTCCATGAAATCCTGGGTGTCGATAACGGATTTGCCCCGGCGTGCAGCAGTCAGGGCGGCCTCATTGCAGAGGTTCGCGATGTCCGCGCCGGAGAAACCCGGGGTATGTTTGGCCATGGTGTCCAGATCGAAGGCCGGGTCTATCTTGAGCCCCCTCATATGGACCTTGAATATTTCCTTGCGCTCTTCCAGCTCGGGGAGGTCGACGTGGATCTGGCGGTCGAAACGGCCGGCCCTCATCAGGGCGCTGTCCAGGATGTCTGCGCGGTTTGTGGCAGCAAGAACTATGACTCCGCTGTTGGTCCCGAAACCGTCCATTTCGGTAAGCAACTGGTTCAGGGTGTTCTCACGCTCGTCGTTGCTGCTCCAGCCCACGTTCTTGCCACGGGCCCTGCCCACGGCGTCGATCTCGTCGATGAAGACTATGCACGGGGCCTTTTCCTTGGCCTGTGAGAAGAGGTCGCGGACGCGGCTGGCGCCCACACCTACGAACATCTCCACGAAATCGGAACCGCTTATGCTGAAGAAGGGTACGTTCGCCTCCCCCGCCACTGCTTTGGCAAGGAGGGTCTTGCCCGTGCCCGGAGGCCCGACAAGGAGGGCACCCTTGGGGATTTTGCCGCCAAGGGCGGTATATTTGGCGGGATTCTTCAGGAAATCGACTATCTCCATCACTTCCTCCTTGGCGCCGTACAGGCCGGCAACATCCTTGAACGTGACATTGACGTCTTTCTTGTCAGCGAGTTTGCCGGTGCTCTTGCCGACGTTGAATATACCGCCGGCATTGCGGCCTCCGGCACCTCCTCCGCCCATGGTGCGGTTCATGCCGCGGAACATCCATACCCACATGAGGATGAGCAGCAGGGGCCATATGATCCAGTCGAGTATCTGTACCCAGTTCTTGGAGTCGTTCTCCATCACTATCTTGACTTGGCCGTCGGAAGGGAGTTGGGAATTGAGGCCTTCGAATTCCTGCTCGGCATTGAAGGAGCCGGATACGAGGAAAAAGAAATGCGGCGACTTCGCCGGCACCTGCCCCTGCGGGAAAAGGTCTGCATACTTGCCCAGACGGTCGGGCCTTGCGGTTATGTTGCCTTTGTAATCGTTGCGGATGAAATGGATCTCCTTTATGTCTCCGTCGAGCATCATCTGCTTGACCTGGGCCCATTCGACCTTCTGCGGTTGGGGACTGCGGTTACCGAACAGCATCATGGCTATTCCGGCGATGAGGAGGATGTATAACCAGGAGAGGTTTATTTGTATGATGCGGCGTTTTTTTCCGCCGTCGTTTTTGTTGTCTTTAGGCATTATTAGTAACTTTGCTCATGATAAGTGTACAAAGTTAGCAACAAAAATGGAACCACAAAGCGCATATCCGGCCGTCTGCTGGCATCAAGTCATTGATTCCACGAACAATTACGCCAAAACAAATATCCAGTGTCTTGACAATATGTCAGTGGTGGCGGCGGTGCACCAGACAGCGGGGCGCGGACAGGGTTCCCATCACTGGGTTTCCCGCCCCGGCGAGAACCTCACATTCAGCCTCGTTCTCAAGTTCGGCAAGGGAGGGGTCTCGGAGCTGAAGGCCTCCGAGGCGGTCAGGATCACCCATTTCTTCACGGTAGCGCTCTGCTGTTTCCTGGCGGAAGAAGAGGTCGAGGCCAGGATAAAGTGGCCGAATGATATCTGGGTGGGAGACAGGAAAATATGCGGGATCCTGGTCGAGAACACCTTCGAGTCCGGTCTGGTTTCCAGCAGTATCATAGGCATAGGTCTCAATCTTAACCAGAAGGAGTTCGACCCGTCTTTGCCCAATCCGGTTTCCCTGGGCCAGCTTACGGGGAAGGAGTATAATCCAGCCGGCACCCTCGACCGTCTTTACGGCATGTTCCTGTCACATGCATCTTTGCTGGATACCGAAAAAGGCCGGGAAGAACTCGAATCCGAATTTTCCCGGCGCATGTTCGTGCTGGAAAAGCCTTTGCAGGATGAACTGCGGGATTCTATAGAGCGTTACGAAGCGACGCGATAGCGGCGGCCGGATCGCCGGACCGGAAAACCGAACTACCTGCGACGGCTATGTCCACTCCCGCGTCGGCCAGCGCCTTGATGTTGCCTTCATTCACTCCCCCGTCCACTTCCACCTTGGCGTCGTTGCCTTTGCTCAGGATCCTTTCCTTGAGGCAGTATATCCTGTCGAGGCTCTCGTATATGAACTTTTGTCCGCCGAATCCCGCGAACACCGACATGACCAGGAAATAGTCTGCCGCCCCTATATACTGATAAAGTTTTTCAACGGGCACGTCGGGATTGATGACAAGGCCCGCCTTCATTCCGTGTGAGCGTATATCCCTCAGTATGCTCCGGGTCTTTCGTCCCGCAGCTTCCAGGTGGAAACTCATCATGGACACGCCGGCCTTGGCGCAGCGGTCCACCCACTTCTCGGGATTGACTACCATGAAATGGGCGTCCATCGGGATCTTGGCCATCCTCGATACGGCTTCCAACACGGGGAAACCGAATGAGATGTTGGGGACGAAGGTCCCGTCCATGACATCGAAATGGATTATGTCGGCGTTCTTGTTCAGGGCGTCTATATCCTTGCCCAGTTCTAGGAAATCGGCGGCAAGGATGGAAGGAGCTATTTGTAGTTGCATACCACTTCGTCAAGCAGTTGGGTGAATTTGTCAAGGGATGCGAGTTCCAGTTTCTCGCCGGGGGTGTGGACGCCCCTCAGGGTGGGACCGAAGCTTATCATGTCCAGGCCTGGGAATTTTTCAAGGAACAGCCCGCACTCCAGGCCGGCATGGATGGCCAGTACAAGCGGCTCCTGTCCGAAGAGTTTCCTGTAGGCATCGCGGGTCACTTCCAGGACGTGAGAATCCAGATCGGGGTTCCAGCCCGGATACTTGCCGTACGAGACGACCCTGGCACCGGCCTTCCTGAACGTCCGGGCCACCTTTTCCACTATCTGGTCGAGTTCGGCGACAACGCTGCTGCGCTGGCTGGTAACCACCTTTATCTCCTGCCTGCTGGTCATGTCGACCGCGGCAAGGTTGGTGGACGTCTGCACAAGTCCCTTGATGCTCGGGCTCATGCGTACCACCCCGTGCGGGCATGCCACCAGGGCGTCAAGCAGTGCCTTGGTGTCCTTGCGGGCTATAGGCTTTTCGTTGAATACATTGGGCGCAGTCTTGAAGCAGAGGGCCGGTTCGGTGTCCGCGTATTCCTTCCTGGTCGTTTCGCCGAAGGCGAGGAAGCGTTCTTTCGCGGCTTTGGCGTCGGGAACCCTGATGACCGCCTTGGCCTCGCGGGCGATGGCGTTGGATTTGCCGCCCCCGGTCAAGATTACGAGCTGGAGCCCGTGACGGCTTTCCTGCTGGAGGAACCCGGCCATGGCACGGACTGCATTCAGGCGTTTCTTGTTGATGTCGTCCCCGCTGTGTCCGCCTACGCCGCCGCTGATCCTGAGTTCGAAGGCTTCCCAGCCAGGTTCAAAATCTTCAAAGTCGTATTTGAAGAAGATATCGGTGTTTTCCCCGCCGGCGCAGCCTATGAAAAGCTGGCCCTCGTCCTCGGAGTCGAGATTTATGAGGACCTTGCCCGTGAAGAAACCCTGCTCCATGGCGAAGGCTCCGTCCATCCCGGTTTCTTCGCTTATGGTGAATACCGCCTCTATGCGGCCGGTGGGCTTGTCATCCTCGAGCAGTGCCAGGCAGGCGGCTATGCCTATTCCGTCATCGGCACCCAGAGTGGTGTTTTCGGAAACCATCCATCCGTCCTTGATCACATATGGGACAGGGTCCTTCGCGAAATCGTGGACGAAACCGGATACTTTCTCGCATACCATGTCCTGATGGGCTTGCAGGACTATTGTGGGTACATCTTCCCTGCCCTGGGCAGCCTCGCGTATGATGCATACGTTGCCGGTTGCATCGCGCTTGGATTCAAGGCCGTGCGCGGCGGCCCATCCGCACAGATAATCCGTCATGGGACCCTCATGGCCGGAGGCGCGGGGAATGGTTGTGATCTTCTTGAAGATTTCAAGAACCTGGTTCGCTGTCATGGCTGTATAACTTTCTGTTACTGACGGCCTGCCCTGGCGAGCATGCCTTCAATGTTGGATACGTCCTTCTTGAAGCGGCGGTCGGTGGTGCAGAGATCGCCTACGGTGGAACATGCATGCAGGACGGTGGCATGGTCCTTGCCTCCGGTCTCGTGCCCTATCGTTGCAAGTGAAACGTTGCCGATGAGTTTGCGGCACAGGTACATGCTTATTTGCCTTGCCTGTACTATCTGACGTTTCCGGGTCGAACTGAGGAGAGTGTCACGGGTGATGCCGAAATACTCGCATACGGTTTTCTGCACGCTGTCTATGGAGAGGGTGTTGACCTCTTCTCCCACTATCTTTTCGGCTATCCTTGCAGCCTGCTGCACCGTGATTTCGGAATGGGTCATGGTGGCGTTGGCCATGACCGAGATGAGGGCACCTTCCAGTTCACGGAAGTTGGTCTTGATGCGGGTGGCCAGATAGTCGAGCACGTCTTCCCCGATCTCTACGCCTTCGCGGAATGCCCGCGCCTTGAGCATTGCCAGGCGGGTGGCATGGTCGGGTTGGGTGAGTTCTGCAGAAAGGCCCCATTTGAAGCGGGACAGGAGGCGGTCTTCGAAATTCTGCAGGTCGACAGGGGCCCGGTCCGACGTGAGGATGAGCTGCTTCCCGTTCTGGTGCAGATGGTTGAAGATGTTGAAGAAGGCATTCTGGTTGCCCTGTCCCACCATGTCCTGTATGTCATCGACTATCAGGACATCCATCTTCATGTAGTACGCAAGGAAATCGGTGAGTTTGTTGCGCACGTTGACGGCGTCCATGTACTGGGTCTTGAACTCGTTTCCGGTGACATAGAGCACCACCATGTCGGGGAACTTCTTCTTTATGGCGAGGCCTGCCGCCTGGGCTGCATGGGTTTTGCCGAGACCCGGCCCGCCGAAGATGAAGAGCGGGTTGAACGGAGTATTGCCCGGAGTATTTGCGATGTTTTCCACCGCATTGACAGCGAGACGGTTGCAGTCCCCTACTACCAGATTGTCAAAATTATAGACGGGGTTTAGCCTGGGGTTGACCTGGACCTTGGTGATTCCCGGATAGACGAAAGGACCTGGATTGCCCGAAGGCTGCCAGGTACTGATGTTGATGCTCTTGTTGGTGGGTGCGTCCCCGGGGCCCTGCGGAAAAGTCATCGGCTTCTGGTTCTGGACCGGGCGGATGTTATAGACCAGCCTGGCCCCGGCGCCGATCTCTTTCTTGAGGGCGGCCTTTATGACGTCGAGGAATGCGCTTTCGAGATATTCGCAGAAGAATTCCGAGGGAACCTCCACCGTAAGGGTGGAACCTTCGAGGGAGACGGGCCTGATTTTCCTGAACCAGATTTCGAACTGCTGAGGCTCCACCACCTGCTCGATAAAGCGCAGGCAGCTGCTCCAGGTTTCGTTATGTCTCCCGTTCAAAAACATGTGTTATGTTGGCTCGTTCCGAGTGCAAAAGTGGTGAAAAAGATTGTTGAAAAAAAACTTTTTAACTATTGTTTGTTAATTTTTTTCATCGTATAAT
>CAJOQW010000114.1 GCA_905236955.1 uncultured Bacteroidales bacterium | reverse complement strand
GATATGAAGACCGTAGGGATGCAGAGGGTGTCGTCCTGGATGAAGACCGGGCTTGCCGGATCCCAGGCTGTATAGCCGCGCGCCTCGAATGTGGCGCGGAGGCCTCCGCTTGGGAAACTGCTGGCATCCGGTTCCTGCTGCACCAGGGCGCTGCCGCTGAAACTCTCTATCACTCCCCCTTTGCCGTCATATTCGAGCAGCGAATCGTGTTTTTCGGCGGTGGCGTCCGTAAGGGGCTGGAACCAGTGCGTGATATGCGTCACGCCATGTTCAAGGGCCCATTGCTTCATACCTGCCGCAACTTTGTCGGCGGTCTTGAGATCCAGGGCCTCGCCGCTGTCGATGCATTTTTCCAGAGCGGTAAAGGTGGAGGGATCGAGATATCTGCGCATCTTTTCCCGGCCGAACGTAAGTTCTCCGAAATACCTGGACGGCGCTTCCCCAGGGGCATTTACCGCAACAGCCTGCTTACGGAAGGCGTCGCGGACCAAAGTGAATCTTGGATTATCCATAAAAAAACAAAAGCCGGACCCGCCGGCAACTACTAACTTGTGAATAATAATCGGGGACAGCGGCGTTTACGCCGCGGGTACACCCCCGCCCCGCTGCCGGCCGGACGGGAAATGTTTATGGACGCCAGGCTTGTGCCTGGCTCCGCTGGACCTGATTATTATGGTGGAGAATCTTCACAACGATGCCAAAGTTAATAAAAAATCAGTATCTTGGACAAAATTAAATCAAAAATATGCACTTTGAGCTCTTCCTGATCATAATGGCGGCCTTGGCCGTAGCCGTATTCATATGTCTTTTTTTCGTGGAGGCAGGATACGGGAAATTCTATGACAGGAAGTGGGGTCCCGCAATCGGGAACAGGCCGGGCTGGGTGCTTATGGAAGCACCGGTTTTCATTACCATGCTGGTGCTCTGTTTCGTATCGGACAGGAAGACCGACATCGTCCGTCTCATTTTCCTTCTCATCTTTGAAATCCACTATTTCCAGCGCACCTTCATCTTCCCCTTCCTCATCAGGGGGGACGGCAGGATGCCGCTTGCCATTATCTTCACCGGAATGGTCTTCAATACGGCGAACGCCTTCATGCAGGGCGGATGGATATTCCACGTAAGCCCGGCGGAAATGTACGGGATTGAATGGCTGAAGGACCCGCGGTTCATCCTCGGCACTGTGCTTTTCTTTGCCGGAATGTACATCAACATTCATTCCGACAGCATCATCCGCCACCTGCGCCAGCCGGGCGACAACAAGCATTACCTTCCTACGGGGGGCATGTTCGATTATGTGACAAGCGCCAACTACTTCGGCGAACTGATGGAATGGGTGGCTTTCGCCATACTTACATGGAGCCTGTCGGGAGCGGTTTTCGCATTGTGGACGTTTGCGAACCTTGCGCCAAGGGCATTCCGCATACACCGACGCTACGCTGTCGAATTCGAAGGACAGTGGGACCCGTCCAAAGTCAAATGCCTAATACCCTTCATATGGTAGATTCCCCTGTATTCTCCCCGGTCCGTATCGGTCCGGTCACATTAAGGAACCGCGTGATCCGCTCTGCGGCATTCGAGAACATGGCTTACGGGAACTCCCCTTCACGGGACCTGTACGACTACCACACGGCTGTAGCCCGCGGAGGGGTCGGGATGACGACACTTGCATACGCATCCGTCTCCCGCAGCGGACTTTCATTCGACGGACAGCTGTGGATGAGGCCGGAAATCGTTCCGGGACTCAGGCAGATAACCGACGCCGTCCACGCCGAAGGCGCCAGGGTATCCATCCAGCTCGGCCATTGCGGGAACATGACGCACCGCTCCACCTGCGGCTGCACACCCGTGGGCGCATCAAGCGGTTTCAATCTCTATAGCCCCACTTTCGTCAGAGGCCTCAAAGTGGCTGAAATCAAGCAGATTGTAAAAGATTTCGGCAATGCTGTCTGCTTGGCCCGCGAGGCCGGTTTCGACTGTGTCGAGATCCATGCAGGACACGGCTATCTCATCAGCCAGTTCCTGTCACCCTATACCAACCGCCGCAGGGACGCCTATGGCGGTCCGCTCGAAAACCGGATGCGATTCATGCGGGAAGTGATGGAGGAAGTCATGCGGGCGGCCGGCTCCGATATGGGATTAATGGTCAAGATGAACATGCACGACGGTTTCCGCCGCGGGATGCAGACCAGGGAATGCCTCGAAGTGGCGAAGGAACTCGAAAGGCTGGGCGCACATGCCCTGGTGCTTAGCGCGGGATTCGTGAGCAAAGCTCCCATGGAGGTCATGCGCGGAGCCATGCCCCTCAGGACCCTGTCCCATTACATGGATCCGGCGAAGTTCTGGTGGCTGAAAGTTTTCGTTCGTCTGTTCGGCCGCAGCATAATACCGACACGTCCCTGGAGCGAGGGTTATTTCCTGGACGAGGCCAAACTGTTCCGTGCCGCCGTGAAGATGCCTCTTATCTACGTCGGAGGCCTGGTATCGCTGGCAAAGATGGAAGAAGTGCTGGAAGAGGGTTTCCAGGGTCTGCAGGTGGCACGCGCGCTCATCCGCGATACCGATTTCGTGAAGCATCTGCAGGACGGCACATACAAGTGCAGTGCCTGCGGGCACAGCAACTACTGCATAGGGCGCATGTACACTCTCGAGATGCGCTGCCACACGTGCGTGAAGGATATGCCGAAGTCTCTTGAAAAAGAAGTTGAATCCCTGGAACGACTGGGTGCGGACCGCGTCTGACCGTCGGAAGGAATTCCTACAGTATGTTCAGGGACTGTTCGCGGATTTTCTCGAGTTCGTCCTTCATGCGGACGACGGCCTTCTGGATATCCGAATTGTTGGCCTTCGATCCGGTCGTGTTGATTTCGCGCCCCATTTCCTGGATGATGAATCCGAGTTTCTTGCCTGGACAAGGTTCCGAATCGACAGTGTCCATGAAATACTTGCAGTGCTGGCGCAGGCGCACCTTCTCTTCGTTGATATCGAGTTTCTGGAGATAGAACACCATCTCCTGCTCGAAACGCTCGGGATCGAGTTTCACCCGCAGGTCTTCCGCAGCCTTGATGATATTCTCCTTGACGAGGGTGAGCCTTTCCGGCTCATGCGACTCCACCTCGTCCACAAGGGCGAGGATGTTCCCCACCCGGCCTGTGATATCGTCATACAAGGCCGCACCTTCCCTGGAACGGTAGATATCCACCTGCCTGAGGGCCTCCTTGAATGCGGCCTCCACCGCAGGCCAGTGCTCCCCGTCGATCACGTCGCCCTTTTTCGTATCGGCAATGTCGGGAAAACGAAGCACAGACGAAAGGACCGCCTCGTCGGAGGCGTCGTATCCGAGGGCTTTGACCTGGCTGAAATACTCGGCCACCAGGTCGCGGTTGATTGTCCTGGCGTTCGCGGCGGCATTGGCCTCGAAGGCAAGGAAGACATCTATCGTGCCGCGCACCAGGGCTTCCGCAATCATCTGCCTGACCGACAATTCCTTATCTTTTGGCAGCAAAGTGCTCTTGAGGTTTATGTCCGCGCTTTTGGAATTGAGCGTGCGTATTTCGATTGTCAGCTTTCCGGCGGGGAGAAGAGCCTCCGCTTTGCCGTATCCGGTCATAGATTTGATCATAGCGGCACAAAATTACTAAAAATTGTCTATCTTTGATTGTGGCAGAAAAGAAATCGGGCGCCAGACGCACGCTCACGAGCGAGGAGGGGCTCCGCAAGATCGCGGAGCACGAGCACGCCGTGGTGCAGGCCCGCAAAGCAGCAGCCAAATCCGGCTCTGCCCAAAAGCCATCATCGCCTACAAAGTCCAAAAAGAAACCGGCAGCTAAATCTTCAGGCCGCAAGACCCTCTTGTGGATACTCGCGATAGCCGTCATCCTGCTCGGGCTGTACCTACTTTGGGCGTCCGGCTGGGAAACCACCCCCATGATAACGCCGGGAAAGTCCGGTATCGATGTTTCGCACCATAACGGCAAGATAGACTGGGCCGAGGTAGCCGCATCCGGCATGGCGGATTTCGTCTATGTCAAGGTCACCGAAGGGTCCAGCGGCGATCTGTCGGTGGATGAAAACGGATCTTCCAATATACGTGAAGCGAGGGCCCAGGGACTCAACGTAGGGGCATACCACTTCCTTACCACCACATCCGCCGCGACGGCGCAGTTCGCCAACTTCAAGGCGAACTGTCCGAAGGAAGTCAATCTGGTCCCGGTGATAGATTTCGAGACCGAGGACAAACTCACCCCCTTTGAACTACGGGGTCTGCTCAAGGGTTTTGCCACCCTTACGGAAAAGGAATATGGAGTGAAACCCATAATATACACCACACAGAGCATGTACAACAACATACTCCTTCCAAAACTCGAGGATTTCGGGGAATACAAGATGTTTTTGGGGAGTCCCTCCCACAAGCCCATACTCTACGACGGGCTGTCAAGCTATATCTGGCAATATTCCTTCAAGGGGAAGGTACCCGGAATCCACCACCACACCGACCTGAGCCTGCTTGTAGGAATGGAGTTGGAAGACTTATTCATTTCCCGATAATATCCCGGGTGCCCGGCGCCGGAACGGAAATGTCAAACACGACATTCCTGTATCCCAGGGTTTTAAGGAGATTCTCCACAACCGTCCTTCCCTGAGCCGAGGCGTCATTGAAAGAACCGTCGCGCCAGCACTGGAAGAGCATCTCCTTGTTCGCCATCTCGCGGAGTGAGTTCATCTCGATCCAGGTCCATTTTCCAGACTGGATCGGAACCTTTCTCCTGGCCTCGTCCACATACTGCCCGCCGTCGTTGAGTATCCGCACCGGAGGGAGTTTGACATATGCGGTGTCACCCGAGACCCGCAACCAGTCATCGCCGCATTCGGTCAGGTCGAAGCCGAGGTTCACCTGCGCCGGGTAAATGGCGTATATCTTCCTTTCCACGGGGCCAAGGAGCATCTGCTCGGTCTTGGTCTTTCCGACGATGATCTCCTTGTAAACGCTCATCACCCGGAGCTGCCTGGTCGGAGAAAGGTCGCTCACCGTAATGGTGCCTACCCCTGTCTCGCGTCCCGAGTGGAGGAAAGGCCTCGAGAGCCGCCGAACAAGGAAGAAAAGCGCAACGGCAAGCGCAGCCACGACAAGGATGTAAAGCACGGTCTTCACCGTCCGCCAGGTCTTCATGTCCAACGCTTTCATTTATTCAGGAAGGTCTTGTAGAGAGCCGCCGGATAATCCGGGATATCGACACGTATATTGCTGTAGCCCAGCTCTTCAGCGATACTTGCCAGCATCTGGGCCGCCCTTTCCTGGGCGGGCTTGACAAGGTCGAGCTGCGGCAGGAGCTCCTTTATCCGCTCCCTCCCCCTGGCGGCCAGCTGCGCAATTTCATCTTCCGAAAAATCGTAGCGGAGAGCCCCCACGTCGGTAACTATGTGAAGGTTGTCTATCGTCGTACTCTCGATCTCGATGACCGGCGGGGGAAGGACTATATGGATCGACCCGTCATCCTTGTCGAATTTCACCTTCTCTATTTTCGAAAGGTCGACACCGGCCTTGAGCGTAGCCAGCACGGGTATCATCACCGTCCTGCTTCCGAAGTAGCGCTTGTATGACCCCGGTTCGTCCTGGTCTGTCACTATCACCTGCGCCTTGGCCTTGACAGTGTATAGCATCGGGCTTTTGTTCACCTCCCTTATGACCTCGGCCTTGAGCGCCTCGGGATCGGGACGCCGGCAGGAAGCGGGCGCAAGCACGCCCAGCAGTATCAGGAATATGTATCCGGGCCGGGACATCAATAAACCTTGACAAGACCCATTTCCTGCCCCCAGCAGCCGTCCGTGATCACGGGAACGGTTTTCCCGTCCAAATCGACGGCTGATGCGAGGCCGTCCACGAAAGTATGGCTGTGGCCGCCTACCACGAGGTCAACGTCCCGCACCCGGGGTATCAGGGCCAGGTCTTCGGAGTATCCTATATGGCTCAGCAGTATGACCATGTCGCACTTCTCTTCATGTTTCAGGTAGGGAGCCCATTCCATCACTGCCGTCACATTGTCTATCTGTTGCACTCGGTCCGCGATGGTTGCGGAAACCATGGTCGCGATATCGGATTCAAGGCCTATTATGCCTATCTTCATGCCGCCCCTCTTGATTATCGTATAAGGCTCGACGACCGAACTGAGGGGGGCCGGGAATTCGCAGTTTGCGCAAACCACCGGACAATCCACGACCGAAAGCCTTTCGGCCAGGCTCTCGATCCCATCGTCGAGTTCGTGGTTTCCGAGGGTGATGCAGTCGTATTTCATGGCGTTGATCATCTTCGGCTCAAGCGAGCCGCCCAGTTCGGAATAGTACGAAGTACCCTGGTTGAAGTCGCCGGCATGCAGGAAGAGTACCTTCGACGCGGGATATGCGGCGCGGATGCTGTCGACGAACGCCGCACGTTCGATTATTCCTCCCATCAGGACACCTTCCCCGGTGAGGAAGGGATCGAAGTGGCTGTGGGTGTCGTTGCAGTGGATGACCACCAGCCTGGGCTTGCGGGACGGGACCGTGCCGGAATACGGCTCCGCCTTGAAGGGGTCCCTTCGGGACAGACGGTCGGCCCCTTCCACCACGAAACGCCCGTCCATGCCGTATTCGAGCGGCTTGCCGGCAGCCTTGAGTTCCCTTATATCGGCAAGGATCAGGTCGCCCAGTTTCCAATCCGTGATGATCATCTGCCGGGCATTCCTTGCAAGCCTTATGTTGTCGCCTCCGTCCAGCAGGAAATCGATGGTGGCGACACCGTAATACTTGTTGTCGTCGAGCGGCTTTCCGCCTATAAGCACCGATTCCAGTTTACCGTCTTTCACTACGACCCGGGCCCCGCTTACGCACTGGGGGCCTTCGGCAGCAAGCTGCTCAAAGAAGGCCCTGAGGTCTGTCCCCTTGACAGAAAGCCATGTGCCGTAGTTCTTGAAAGGCAACATGCTCACCACATCGTCAAGGAGCACGTTACCTGCTGGCAGATTGCAGCGTATGCCTCCGAAATTGACTATGCCGACATCCACTTTCTTTCCGGTGATTTCGGCCACGTCCCGGGCAAGGTTGTCAACTATGAAATTGCTCAACGGGCTTTCCGGCGGATAAACCGACAGTCCCTGCGGAGAAATGGCTACTACCTCCTTCAGTGCGGCCAGCCCGGGTTGGACTTCCATGAGCAGCGAGGCCACTTCCGGGGTGCTGCCCCCTTTGAAGACCCGCCCGTTCGGGGCATTATAGGTTACGTCCGGGAAGATGGTCCCGAGAGCCTGCGGGATATTGTCGGCAGCAGGCACCGTAACGCCGGTGCGGTGTCCGTCGATCCCGAATTTTTCCCAATCATAAGCCAACGGCACCCTCGAACATGATACGAGGGCCAGCGCGGCGAGTACGGCTACTTTTGCTTTAACCATTTCCATAAGTCTTTCCATGTGGATTTCTTTCCGAATATCAATATGCCCGCACGGTATATCTTGGCCGAAGCCCATGCACATACAGCGAAAGTGACCGCCAGCAGTGCAATCGAAAGGGCAAGCTCCCAGAACGGGACCCCATAGGGGATGCGGGCCAGCATGACGATCGGTGAAGTGAACGGTATCATGCTCCCCCACCAAACCACTGGATTGTACGGGTTACGCATAGCCATCAGGGCGATGAAGAATCCGATCAGCAACGGAATGGTTACCGGAAGTTGGAGCTGGTTGCTGTCCGCCTCGTTCTCGACCGCCGATCCGACTGCCGCGAACAAGGAGGCATAAAGGAGATATCCGAGCAAGAAATAAATGAAGAATGCTATGATGAGCTGCCCCCACGGGATGTTGCCCAATGTTGTGAGGACCGTCTTCAGATCACCGTCCTCCATCATGGCAACGGCATCTTCCATATGTAAACCGGTTCCGGAGATGGCCATCTCCGACATCTGCGCAGCGTTGTCCCCCTGCATGCCTTGGAGCAGCTTGGGACCGAACGCCACACCGCCTATCCCGACAATCATGGCAGTGAGCAGGATCCAAAGTGCGAACTGGGTAAGAGCCACGAGGGCCACACCGATAATCTTGCCGAACATGAGGTCTATGCTCTTGACGGAAGATACGAGCACTTCCACGACGCGGGAACTCTTTTCCTCGATGACGCTGCTCATGACCATGCCGCTGAACATGGCTATGAACATGTAGATGAGCATGCCCAGGACCATTGAGATGATCATGTAGATGCCTGATTCCGAGACCGTCTCCTTGCCGTCCTTGCCCAGGGAATATTCCTTGACCTGGGTCCTCGCCTTGACGTCGTTCATAATTTGGTCGAGCCCCTCGATGTCATAGGATTTGATGCGGTAGTCCTCTACGGCACGGGATACACGGCTGGCCAGGTTCTCCGAAAAGTCCACCCCCGCGGGTTTCTTGCTGAAAGTCTGTACCGAGACGTTGGAAGCGGAGTCGATGGGAGAAACGACCACGAGGATGTCCTTGCCGATGGCTTCGAGACGGTTCTTCAGGGAATCGGGGTCGTACGAACTATAATCGTAGTAGTTGGCTGCTTCCCCGTTTTCGAGGTAAGGCATGACGATGCCGCTTTGGTCCACCACCGCAACCTCCTTGGTCTGTTCCTTCATGTTGAGCATGATGATGCTGGGAAGGAAGCAGAGGGCTGCGAAAAGGATGGGCACCACGAAGGTGAGCACAAGGAAGGATTTCTTGCGTACGCGGGTATTGTATTCACGGCCGATGACAAGGCCTATTGTCCTGATATTCATTGCTGTTCCTCCTCTTTACCGGTTACGAGACTGATGAAGATATCGTGCATCCGTGGCATGAGCTCGCGATAGCTGTTGACGGTTATTCCCCTGTCTATGAAAGATTTGAGGGTGTTGTTACCGGCTATCTCCCGGGGAAGGACTTCGGTGTGGCGACCGTCCTCATCCGTGTATTCCACTTCGATGTTGTCGTTGCCGTATTTGTGGCGTATCTCCTGGACGTCGCCGGTTATCACCAGACGGCTCTTGTCGATGAGTGCTATATCGTTGCAGAGCTCTTCCACGCTGCCCATGTCATGGGTTGACAGGATTATGGTGGCTCCATCGTCGCGCAGACGGAGGATTTCCTTGCGCACGATGTCGGCATTTACCGGGTCGAACCCGCTGAAAGGTTCGTCCAAGATCATGAGGGAGGGCTTGTGCACCACGGTGGTGATGAACTGGAGTTTCTGGGCCATGCCCTTCGAAAGCTCCTCCACCTTCTTGTTCCACCAATCCTGGATGCCGAAGCGGATGAACCATTGCTTGAGTTCCTTGACGGCGTCCTGGCGGCTCATGCCCTTGAGCTGCGCGAGATACATGGCCTGCTCACCGACCTTCATCTTGCGGTAGAGACCGCGTTCTTCGGGCATATAGCCTATCTTCTCGACATCTTCCTGGCGGATGGGACGGCCCTTGAAGAAGACCTCGCCACCGCTGGGGATAGTAATACGGTTTATTATTCGGATCAGGGTTGTCTTGCCGGCCCCGTTGGGGCCCAGCAGACCTGTGACTTTACCCTCCTGGAAATCGAGGCTGACGCGGTCAAGGGCTATCTTGGGGCCGAACGACTTGCTTACCTCCTTACACTCGATTAATGCCATAAGTTTTGCAGATTTTTCGCAAATATAATAATAATTTATCGAATTTCAATAAATAATTAAAGAAATATTAATTCGTTTCTCTATCCTGCGAATTTAAGCAAATTATTTGTACTTTTGTAAACAATATGGCAAAAGCAGGAACTGATGTCGCTGCCCAGTGCAGGCAGATAGTGGAAGATGCCGGGAATGGCATCTTCAAGCCGGTCTACCTGCTCATGGGAGACGAACCCTACTACCCCGACCTTGCCTGCAAGGCAATCATGGAGAATTGCCTGGACGAAGCTTCCCGCGACTTCAACGAAACCGTATGCTACGGCCCCGAAGTGACTGTGGACCAGGTTGTCACCGCCGCCCGCCGGTTCCCGATGATGGCAGAGAGGCAGCTTGTGGTCGTCAAGGAAGCACAAGGGATGAAAGGGGTTGAAGGGCTTTCGGTCTATACGTCCGACCCTCTCGACAGCACGGTCCTGGTCCTTTTGTTCCACAGGGCAAAGGTCGACAAGCGCCTGAGCCTGTACAAAAGCGTCCAGAAAACCGGCACCGTGCTGGACTCCCCCGCTATAAGGGATTATGAGATAGGCAACTGGATAATATCTTACTATCGCTCAAAAGGTTTGCGCATAGAGCCCCAGGCTGCAGCCCTGCTCGGGGAGGACGCCGGCACCGACCTGTCCGTCATAGCCGCCGAAACCGAAAAGCTCCTCAAGAATCTCCCTGAAGGAGCCGTGCAGGTCACGGTACAGGACATAGAAAAGAATGTCGGCATCTCCCGCGAGTTCTCGATATTCGAACTTACACGGGAACTGTCGCTCAAGAACGCTCCAAAAGCCTTGAAGATAGCCTCGCACCTTGGTTCCGGGGCGAAATTCGCCATGCCGCCGGCGGTCAGCGCACTGTACACCCATTTCTACCGCATACTAAGGTACGCATCATTCCTCAGCACCAATCCCCGTGCAGGAAGGGATGAGGCCGCGTCAGTCCTGGGCGTAAGCCCATACTTCGTACGCGAATATGACACGGCAGTGCGCAATTATCCGCTCAAGAGCACCATGGCGGTCATATCCATGCTCTGCGACTACGACTATATGGGAAAGGGCGGGGACGGCGGAACGGCCTCTCCCGGAGAGCTCCTGGTTGAACTCACCGCTAAAATACTGAATACATGACCTGGGACCCCCTTCGCAGGAAAGAAGTGGCCGACACCCCCGAGGAGAGGGTGCGCCAGTGGTTCATCGGCGTCCTTGAACAGGCCGGCGTACCGGCGGGGCTTATGGGAAGCGAGGTGGCGCTGGACAACGCAGCCAAGGCATACCGGGCGGACATAGTCGTGTACGATCGTTCCGGACAGCCGCTGGCAATAGTAGAATGCAAACGTCCGGGCGTGTCCATCACAAAAAGTGTGGCCGAGCAGGCGCTGCGCTATTACGGTGTGTTGGGAGCACGTTATATCATGCTCACCAACGGAAAAAATACTTATATTTATCGGAAGGAAGGGGACGCATTCGTCAGTTGCGACGCCTTGCCTTCCTACGAGATGATGTCATGTCAACCATAGCCGCAGAATTCGTCAACAAAGAAATCTTCAAGATAGTAAGGGCAGTAGCCGCCGAAAGAGGGGTAAAGGCTTTTGCCATAGGAGGGTACGTGCGCGATTGCTTCCTTGGAAGGAATTCCAGCGACATAGACATAGTGGTAGAAGGGAGCGGCATCGACTTCGCTCGGGCCGTCGGCGGGGCAACCGGAAAGAACGTATCCTATTTCAAGAACTTCGGTACCGCCATGATGCATTTTGAAGGCGACGAGATAGAATTCGTGGGGGCCCGCAAAGAGTCGTACCGCAGGGAATCCCGCAAGCCCATAGTGGAAGACGGCACACTGGAAGACGACCAGCTGCGACGCGATTTTACGATCAACGCCATGGCCTTTTCACTGAACGAAGGCTCGTTCGGGGAACTGGTCGACCCCTTCGGAGGCATCAAAGACCTTGCGAATGGTATTATCCGCACCCCGCTCGATCCCGACACCACCTACTCCGACGATCCCCTGAGGATGCTCCGGGCTGTCCGTTTCGCCACCAAGCTTTCCACCCCGGGGCATCTTTTCCGCATCGTCCCGGAATCGATCGAGTCAATGCGGCGCATGGCCCCCAGGCTCGGGATCCTCTCGAAAGAGCGCATTGCCGAAGAACTCAACAAGATGCTCCTCTGCGACAGGCCGTCGATGGCGTTTTTCCTCATGGACGACTCCGGCCTGCTGCCTTATATACTTCCGCAGGTCGCAGCCCTCAAAGGCATCGAGACTGTCGACGGACAAGGCCATAAGGACATATTCGCACATACCCTGGCGGTTTTGGACAACGTGGCCGCCGCCTCGCCCGACCTATGGCTAAGATGGGCCGCGCTCCTGCACGACGTGGGCAAACCGGCCGTCAAGAAATATGTACCGGGCACCGGCTGGACTTTCCACGGTCATGACCTGGTGGGCTCGCGCATGGTCCCGAAGATCTTCGCTTCCCTCAAGTTGCCCCTGGACGACAAACTCAAATACGTCAAGAAACTGGTCTGGCTGCATATGCGGCCTATAGCCCTTGTCGATGACATCGTCACCGACTCCGCCGTGAGGCGGCTCCTTTTCGACGCCGGGGACGACATCGACGACCTCATGATACTTTGTAACGCCGACATCACTTCCAAGAATCCCGTGAAGGTCGCCAAGATCAAGTCCAACTTCGAAATAGTCAAGCAGAAACTCATCGAGGTGGAAGAGAAGGATGCAATCCGAAACTTCAAGAATCCCATCTCCGGGGAATATGTAATGAAAGTCTACGGCCTGGAACCATGCAAGCAGATAGGCGAAATCAAGGAGTACATCAAGGAAGCCATCCTGGACGGCAAGATTGGCAACAATTTTGAAGAAGCCGATGCATTGATGCGGGCCAAAGCCGCAGAAATGGGCCTCAAGGAATGCGAATAGACGACTTCATCTCATACATCACCTCTGTGCGCAGGTATTCCACGCGCACCCGGCAGATCTACCGGAAGGTGCTGGAGGAATTCGAGGACCGGGGCGAAGCCCTCACTCCGACCGGGATAAGGAACTATGAGGTTTACCTGCTGGACGACAAGGAAAAGGCTGACGGGCCGAGGACGGTGAACCTCCACCTTTCCGTCCTGAGCAGCTACTGCCGCTGGGCCATGAAACAGGGACTGCTCCCGTCCAACCCGGTCAAACTGGTTCCGAAGCCGTCGATCGAGAAACGCCTGCCGCTTTTTTACCGCGAAGATTCCATGTCGGAGTATTTCAGGGACAGCGAACCAGCAGCGTCCACGGAGCAGCTTGACCTCCTGCTGGCCCTTCCCCCGCACGACCCCTCGGCCAAGGAACTCTATTCCAGAAGGCTCCGCAGGCTCATACTCTCGATGCTTTTCGGCACCGGTCTCCGAAGGAGCGAACTCATATCGCTCGATACTTCCTCGGTCGATTTCTCAAGGAAGGAGCTTTCGGTGTCGGGAAAAGGGGACAAAATGAGAGAAATTCCCCTGACTTCTTCTCTTTGTCAGGAAATTTCATTATATTTGAGTGCAGCAAACCACATGCTGGGCACCGCTGAGGGGGTTGTCCCCCTGCTGCGCACCCCCGCTGGAGGAAGGCTTTATCCCATGTTCGTCGACAGGGCGGTAAAACAGGAACTCGGCACCACGGACATAACCGGACGCAAGTCTCCGCATGTCCTTCGCCACACCATCGCGACCGAACTCCTCGACAATGGCACGGACCTCAATTCCATCAAGGAGCTTCTCGGCCATTCCTCCCTCGCGGCCACGCAGGTTTACACCCACAACAGCATCGAAAGGCTGCGCAAAGAGTACAACAAGGCCCATCCCAGGGCCGGTAAAACAGAGATAAACAATGGAGATCAATCTTAAAACCCTTAAGTTCAATCCCGACCAGAAGCTGGTCGAGTACGTGAACAAGAAGGTCGCCAGGCTGGAGAAATTCTTCCCTGCAGGCGGCAACCAGACTGCCGATGTAACTCTGTCGCTGGGCAAGACACCCGACAACAAGGAGTCTAAAATCCAGATCCACATCCCGGGGCAAGACCTGGTCATCGAACGCGAATCCCATTCGTTCGAGCAGGCCATTACGGATTGTGTCGACGCAATGAAAGAGAAGCTCACAAGGGCTAAGGAAAAACTCTACGAGAAATAATGTTGATGTTCTTGCTGGCGGCAGTCCTTCCTGCCGCCATTCTTTTTTGGTACGTTTACTCACGGGACATCACCCCCGAGCCCAAGAAGGTGGTTCTAAAGGGGTTCCTGTATGGTGTGCTCGCCACATTCGCATCCACCCTCATCTCGGGGCCGCTGCTTTCGGCCGGGGTGTTCACCGAAGAGCCCGCCTCCTTCCTCGACGCCGTCAAAACGGCTTTCCTGGGTGCTGCGGTCCCCGAAGAAACAGCCAAACTTCTCATGCTCTGGCTGCTCCTGCGCAAATGCGCCGACTTCGACGAGCGTTACGACGGTATAGTCTATGCCGCAGCGGTTGGGCTAGGTTTCGCCACTTTCGAAAACATACTGTACCTGGTGGCTTCAGGGGCCGGTTTCTTCCAGGTGGCCATTTCCAGGGCTTTCCTCGCCGTTCCCGGTCACTTCGCCTTCGCGGTGGTCATGGGCTATTATTATTCACGACAGCACTTCTCCTGGAACGAAGACGAGAAACGTGGCGCAGCCCTCAAGATGTGGCTCTACCCCGTACTGCTTCACGGAACCTACGATACGATATGCTTCACGAGCGGCCTGAGCGAAAGTCTTTCGGTCTTCTTCACCTTCGTGCTGCTGCTCTTCTGTTTCTGGCTCTTCCGCCGTACACGCAACAGGATCATCAAGGAAGCAGCCGACAACACCTCCGGCAAGGGCGGTTTCTACGACGACCACAAGGAGTTCTACCGCAGCCCGCGCCACGAAAACAATTTCGGCAAGGACTACAGGTACTTCTACCTGAATGGGGACGATTCCGTTGACGAGCAATAAAAAGGGTCCGGGGCTTTTTGGATTTCTGAAAATATTGCTATATTTGCAGTCCCGAAAGGAAAGATGCTCGAGTGGCTGAAGAGGCACGTCTGGAAAGCGTGTGGCCGCCTAAAGCGGCTCCAGGGTTCGAATCCCTGTCT
>CAJOQW010000113.1 GCA_905236955.1 uncultured Bacteroidales bacterium | reverse complement strand
TCATTGACAGCATATTACCTTAAAACTGGCAATAAAGGAAAGGCTGATGTATGGAGGGAGTTCCGCACCCTCATACCCGAAATCCCCTACCGCGATATCAACGGCAGCAAGTGCATCGCTCCGGCCGAGAGCTGGGAAAGGGTGCAGAACGTGGAGACTCCGCAGCTCTATCCGGTATTCCCCTGGCGCATAATCCGTCCCGGGGACGGGAGGATGGAATATGCCGTCAACACCTGGTGGAACGATTCCGACGCTTTGAAATTCCGCTCCCACCAGGGCTGGAAGCAAGATGCCATATGGGCGGCCTGCATGGGGCTCACCGATGAGGCCAAAAGATTGATACTCCTGAAGTTGGCTGACGGACCACATCGCTTCCCGGCATTCTGGGGGCCAGGTTTCGACTGGACGCCCGACCACAACTGGGGCGGCAGCGCGGCCATCGCCCTGCAGGAGATGATACTGGGCGAAGATGCCCTCGGAAGAGTCACCGAACTCGCCTCATGGCCGAAAGACTGGCCTGTGGAATATCGCCTGCACGGACCGGACGGTAAAGTGCATACCAACACTCCCTCGGCCAAGACGTCCGTCGCCGGCCTGTTCCCGCTGGAAGGCTCGGGGCGGATAGTGCTCGACTTCAACCCCGGGTGGAAGTATTTCAAAGGGAATGTCGAAGGTGCCTGGGGAAAGGGTTTCGACGACTCCGCCTGGGAGACGGTGAATCTCCCGCACACGGTGGAACTGCTCCCGGCCGAAGGCAGCGGCAACCGCAATTACCAGGGACCGGCCTGGTACCGCAAGACTTTCAGGGTCCCCGATGATTTCGGCGCCAGGCACGCGGTGCTCCATTTCGAAGCCGTCATGGGAAAACAGACTGTATGGGTGGAGGGCAAAAAGGTCCTGGAGCATCTCGGGGGCTATCTTCCCTTCGAGATAGACCTTACGGAATGCGGGGTGAAGGCCGGGCAGGAATGTACCGTGGCGCTGCTGGCGGACAACTCCGACGACAAGTCCTATCCCCCGGGGAAGACCCAGTACACCCTGGATTTCACCTATCACGGAGGGATCTACCGCGACGTTTGGCTCCTGGGCATACCCGACGTCCATGTCACCGAAGCATCGACTGCCGGCAAGGTGGCCGGCGGCGGCATCTTCATACACTACGACCGCATAAGCCGGGAGAGCGCCTCCATGACTGTCGATACCGACCTGGGAAACTTCAGCGGGAAGACCCGCAAGGTGAGCCTCCGCACGAGGATACTCGACCCTGACGGAACCGTACTGTCAGAGAAGACCGCCAAAGTAAGTGTCCCCGCAGCAGGAAAGAGCGTAAGGCAGGACTTCACCATAAACGCTCCCAGGCTTTGGACGCCCGACTCCCCCGCCCTTTACAGCGTCGAGACCCAGGTCCTTGACGGGAATGACAAGGTTGACGGTGGGATCACCCGTACCGGCATCCGTTCCATACGCCTGGACAAGGAACAGGGGTTCTTCCTGAACGGCGGGCACTATGGACAGCTGATCGGCGTGAACCGCCATCAGGACTTCGCCTATGTGGGCAATGCCGTTCCCAACAACGTACAATGGGCCGACGCCCAAAGATTGCACGACGCCGGGTTCAGGATAATCCGCACCGCGCATTATCCGCAGGATCCGTCCTTCATGGACGCCTGCGACGAGATAGGCCTCTTCATAATCGTGGCCACCCCCGGATGGCAGTTCTGGAACAAGGAACCGGAATTCGCGGCAAGGGTGCAGGAGAACACAAGGCAAATAATCCGCCGGGACCGCAACCATCCCAGCATCATACTTTGGGAACCCATCCTCAACGAGACTCCTTTCCCGCTGGATTTCTCGCTCGAAGCGCTCAAGGTCACGAAAGAAGAATATCCTTATGCGGGAGCACCGGGAGCCGCCGCCGACCTCACGTCGGAAGGCGTTAAGGAAAACTACGACGTGGTGTACGGCTGGCCCGAGGACAAGGGCAAGGTGGACAAGCCTGTCTTCACGCGCGAATTCGGGGAAATGGTGGACGACTGGTACGCCCACAACGCCCTGAACCGCGCTGCCAGGCACTGGGGGGAGATCCCCATGCTGATGGCTGCTGGCAGCCTTCACAATACGCTTGGGCAGATGATGGACGCCGGCGGGCAGTTCTTCGGAGGAGCCCAGTGGCATCCGTTCGACCATCAGAGGGGCTATCATCCCGACCCTTACTGGGGCGGCGACTGGGATGCCTTCCGCCAGGAAAAATACGCCTATGAGATGTTCCGGGCCGCCCTTACCAGGGACGAAGAGCCCTTTATCTTCTTCGCTCACGAAATGGGCCAGTTCTCTCCGGACGACGTCACCCTCTATTCGAACTGCGACTCCGTAAGGGTCACAGGCCTCGACGGGAAGGGCGTCACCGTGGCTTCGGACAACGGCGCTTTCGTCTTCCCGGGCCTTTGGAACTTCTGGGAGGCAAGGGCGCTTTCATATTCCAGGCGGAATTGGAAGGGGGTGCGCTACGTTGCCGAAGGATACAGGGACGGGCAGATCGTCTGCACCGCCTCCAAGATGCCTTCCAGGCGTTCCACCACTCTCAGCCTGAGGCTCGATCCCGTCTATGGTCCCCTCCCCGCGGACGGCAGTTCGTTCGTGGTGGTGATAGCCGAAGTCACAGACGACAACGGAAACGTCCGCCGCCTTGCCAAGGAAGAGGTACTCTTCTCGGTCGAAGGCGAGGGCGAAATCATCGGGGACTCCTCGATAGGAGCCAACCCGAGGGCGGTGGAATTCGGTTCCGCCCCGCTGCTGGTACGCTCCACCGCCACTCCCGGCAAGATAAAGGTGCATGCACGCGTACTGCATGAGGGCACCCACGCCCCGTCCCCGGCAAGCCTCGAATTCGAGACGGTCGCCCCGGCTTTCAAGTCGCTGGGAGAACCGGCACGGAAGGGTTCATCCGGCACATCCGGCATCAGCGGGTCCGGCAGCGGGCGCCTGGAAAAGGAAGAATCGGCCCGCCTTCTGCGGGAAGTGGAAAAGCAGCAGGCCGAATTCGGGATAAAGGAATAAGCTACTTGTTCCTCTCTACTGGCCAGTCGTCCGAACGGAAAGAGCTCACGGGCAGGCCTTCGGTGCCGAACAGGTCGCCTGTCACCCAATTGTCGAAGGCATATCGCACCGCAACCGGCTTGGGGACGTCGGGGCTCTTTACCAGCACCTGCTTGCGGTATATCTTGGCCGTGGCCGGATGGAACACTCGGTCCTCGCCGGCCAGCGTGAAGTTGGACGGATCGATGTTAGGGCTGTAAAGCCACATGTCGCAATTATCGAAGTTCACCACCATGGTATCGCCCTGCACTTCGAATGAAACAGGCACCGGGGAGTCGGCTGTAATGCCCTCGACCCCATAGGTCTTTGCAAGAGCCTGGTAAGCAAGGCGTTCCCCCGCCTTCTTCTTCTGGCTCGGATGGATGGTGCGGTACAGTCCTGCATCCATGAGCACTGCCATGCCCACATTGTCCGCTTCGAGGCTCACCTTCAGCTGCGCCTCGCGCAGATAGGCCGAATTCACCACGGCCTCGTTGATGATATCGTACTCATACGGTGCTATCTGGCAGAAATAGAACGGGAAATCGTAACCCCATTCCCCGCGCCACTGCGATATCATCTTCTTGAACAGGGGCACGTACCGCTCGGGTTCCTCCTTGTTGGTCTCGCCCTGATACCAGATCGCGCCGCGGATGCCGTAGCCCACCAGGGGATGGATCATGGCATTATAAAGTACCATCGGAGTGCGGTTGTGCGCGTCGTAACGGATATGCGGGGCTTTTTCATATCCGGGGAACTCCGACAGGGCCTCTTCGCTCATCCAAGCCTCAATGCAGGTGCCGCCCCAGCAGTCCATGATCAGACCCACAGGCACTCCAAGGGCCTTGCGGAGCATGGCTCCGTAGAAATAGCCCGTGGCGCTGAAATCGCGGACGGTGGCAGGACAGGCGGCACTCCAGCAGCCGGTGACATCGTCCTTCGGTTCATCGGACCAGTCCCTCTTTACCGTGAAGAGCCTCAAGCCGTCGTCGGCACTGTCGGCTATGACCTCGGCCGAGTTTTCCACCGGCTGCCCCATGAAGCCCTTGACCGGCATCTCCATGTTGCTCTGGCCGCCGCAGAGCCAAACTTCGCCGATCAGCACGTCGCTGAGGACCAGTGTTTCCACTGCCACCTTCCGTACCGCATTTTCCAAGATGGTGACGGTATAAGGGCCCCCTGCCCCGGGAGTGGGAAGGGATACTTTCCAGCTTCCGTCATCGGCGGCCTTCGTGCTGACGCTCTTCCCGTTCCACGAACCCGTCACCACGACGGTGGCGCCGGGCTTGGCCTTGCCCCAAATGGGAACCTCGGCCTGCTGCTGCAGCACCATGGAATTACAGAAGAAGGAAGGCAGTGCGATCTTGGCCTGCAGGGGCATAACCACAGCCAGCAAGGCAAGGACAGTAGATAGTTTACGGTTCATCATCATTATGTTTGGTTTTATTGTACGATCTGTATTCCAGTTATTCCGGAAGGGATGAGCTCCTTGGGACGGAGCTGCCAGTAACGGCCCGAAGTCCATATCCCCTCATAGGGGGCCTGTCCGATCGAGGCTCCGAGGATGGCGTTGTACCAGGTGTTCGAATACTCTATCTCCAGGGAGTTGACCCCTTCGTGCACGGCTTCCGAGATGTCCACCTGCCAGGGTGCCGTCCAGGCGCTGCCGCAAGGCTTGCCGTTCACTGTCACCCTCGCAAGGCCCGAGGGGATATCCAGCCTGAGGAAGGTCTTTCCTTCATGCGGCATCCAGCTGAAAGTGGTGCTGTATGTGGACATCCCGCTGTAGTACTTCACCTTGGCATTGTCCGAAAGAGTCCAGTCGAAGAGCCGGTCGGAAAGCACGGTTTCGCCGTTCTCCTTGAATTCCACCTTCCAGCCCCCGGTGTCCAGCGGACGGCTTGCGGTGGTCTGGACGGTGCTGTATGAACCGCCTGGACCGAACAGTACGAAGCAAGACTCGTTCGGGACGAAGTCGAGGGTGATGAAGGTCCTTCCCCCGGACACTTCCACCTCCATGACGGGTTTGTCCCTGTCCGATACCGGGTCGTAAATCTCGGGAGATTCGTCCGACACCCTGAAAGACAAAGTGTATCTTCCTCCCCTGCCGTTCTGTGGAGCAAGGAAATAAATGTCCCTGTCGCCGTCTTTCCTATGGCACCAGGCCACCTCGCCGCGGAGGTCGCCGGTGCGGCCGTCAACGCTTTCTATGGTAAAATCGGGTTCGATGCCCAGGGCCGAGAAATCTGGTTCGGAGTAAGGAAGGAAATCCGGGACCAGCACATTGACTCCCCTCGCCCTCAATACCGTTATATTGTCGAGGATGTCGGAAGAGAGTTTCCTTGCGCGGGGATTCATCTTGTGCGGAAGAGGGAAAATTACCAAAGGATACTCGGCACCAGAGGGAAGCACCATCTTCCCGTCCTTCGCTTCCGCTCTCAGGAAAACATCGGGATTGACGCTGTCATAGGCATAACCCCCGAGCGGATTCACCCAGTCTTCACCCAGGTAGGTGCCCGAGGTCCAGCTGACCCCGTAAGGGAGCACGACTTTCTCCAACCCCTTGTCGGACAGCCTTTCCGCCTCGCTGTCCAGCCTGGCCTTGCCCATCGGCCCCGGAAGCGAGGCCACAAGTTTGTCGGGAAGGACCGATCGGCGCGGGACCTCTTCGCCTGAGAATACCGCGATGTCGGTTACGGGATGCCCGGCCTGAAGGAGTTTCTGGCAGCGGGTTACGTAGCCAGTGAAGGCATCCGCGAGAGGCATCCAGCACTGGTCGCGCTGCATGGCGAAACCTATCCCGTCGAGGCTCATCCCGGGCCTGCGGTCCATCCAGGGGTTGAGCACCCACACATGGAAGGCAAGGGCGTTGAACCCGTAAGCATAGTTTCGGTCGAGCAGCGGTTTCACCAAAGCCGGATCCTCATCGAACAGGGTCCTGAGCTCGGTGAAGCCTTCGGCCTGGATTATGTTCTTGCCATATATGTGGGCGCCGCTTATGGCGTCCATCATGTCGTTGGGCTTGTCGTGGGTGGGGCTGCGCAGCCAGAATTCACCCATGGGGAATTCAGTGAGGTCGTAATGCAGCATGCCGTCGCCGGGGAAAGTCGGGGCTGTGCACTCCGCGCTCAACCCCAGTCCGAGCGAAGACGCCCTGTCATGCAGGGCGGTATAGAACACGTCGTGCACCAGTTCCGCTATCGTCTCGCGTACATCCCTGAGTATCAATTCACTGGCCTGCGGGCTTCCCATTACCGTACCGGTCATGACCGGAAGCCATGGCATAAGGTCATATCCGCGACGAGCCTTGAACTCGGCGGGGAAAGACCCGGACCAGTTCTGGCTGGCGCACTCCCAGCTGTCGACATGCATGCGCGTGATGGCCTTGCGGGCGGTTTCTTCATCGACCAGGTTCCAGATATGGCCGAACCAGCCGTCCAGCTGGGCGCAGACGGCCTTGCGGGAGAACTTGTCGCATTCGAGCCCCTTGCCGGCGCCCCCTGTTGAGTTCACCTGGCCGGTGCTGGTATGGCCTATGCGGACTATCCGCCAGATGCCCGGGGAAGGCATGGTGGCATCCAGGACGTCACCCTTGAGGCATGATGTCAGGTCTATGAGGTCCCCGGCCTGGACCGCCCCGTCCTTTCCGAAATCGTCGTCGATGGAGACGGCCCAGGTAAGGGCGGTCTTCCCCTCATAACAATCGAGTTTGCGCTCCCCTGAAAAAGACAGGGAATCGATTGACAGGGAAGGCATCCATTTGGCGGCGTCAAGGTCTTCGCTGCCCGGTTCGGAGCCTGAAGGAGTCCAGCTCAGGCGCCAGTGTTCAGCGGTTGTAGCCGGTATGGCGAAGGTGAAACCGGTCCCCATGCTCTGCCACCCCAGCCGCGGGGGTTCCAGTTTGCGCACCGGACGGTACACTCCGTCTTCCCCGGCAGCCTCCACCAGCACCCTATATGCTTGCACACTGTTCCCCTTGGGCTTGATATAGATCGAACGGGCGGTATATGGCTCGTCGAAGGTGACATCTATCTTGCAAGGCTCGCTGCTCTTGAAACCTTCAAGGGACGGATTGGTGGTAAAACGGGCTTCCTTCAAGGTTTCGGACGTCCTGTATGCATAGACTTTTATGTCATTGTACCAGCCACATACCGTCTCCGGCCGTTCCAGCACTGTTTTCAAGCGCTTTCCCTTGATTGACACATCCTTTGTGGTACTCACTATCTTCTGCATGGACATTTGGGGTGTGATCCAGGGACCTCCGGCCAGGGCGAACCCGTCGCAAATATGTATCCCCAGCTCGATACCTGTACGGGCCGCTTCGCGTATTGCATGTGCAACCAGCGCGTCCCATTCCGGGGTAAGCTGGGCATAACTCGGGGTATAACGGGGATCGGGCCCCTTGACGGGCATGAGATAGGCTCCTGCCATACCGGCCGCCTTCATGGCTTCGAGGTCGGCCGTGACGGCCTCTTTGCTGCCCGTAGCGTTCATCCAATACCAGATGGCCCATGGACGGGAATCCCGGGCATATGAACAAATGCAAAGGAATGCTGAAAGTATGGTCAATAATCTTTTCATCGCGCCTTTATCGTGATATCCAGGTGATAAGAACCGTCAGCTTCCGGCTGGAGGGAATATTTTTCGAGCACGCCCGGGCCGCAGCTGCTGTTTCCAAGGCCCATGTGGGCGGCGTCGAGGTTTACGAAGACCTCCCCGCGGGGTGCCAGTTCATGGCTGTGCCGGGCACTGTCGAGGTCTTCCGTGGAATAATGCAAGGCATTGAAGCCGAATGGTTTGTCCCTAGTCTCTATCTGAACTGCATGGGCACCGTCACGGGTGACGAATTCAAGATAGCACGTGCCTGTACGATGTCCGTTCTCCTGGGGTACGGGATATGCGGTATATAAATCGCTCACCGTAGAATGCCAATTACCCAGGGGCGTGCAGTCGGCACGGTCGATGTAGTTCTCCCATGGCCCGCGGCCATACCACTTCACCTTCTCCCAGGCCTTGTCCAGCACGAATGCGATGCCTACCCTGGGGAGCGGGGGAAGATCCCCCGACGGGGTGACGGCATAGCTGCAGTCGATGCGTCCGTCCGCCTTGACCACATATTCCGCACTCAGGTCGAAACGGCCGTTGCGGGATGTATATGTGCGCTTTACGCTCAGTTTTACCGAAGAGGTTGAAAGTGCCTCCCATGAGACCTCCGGAACGCCCGGGGCAAGCTGTGCCAGCCCCTCCCTGCGCCAGTCGTCCGCGAGCCAGCCTCCGAAGCCCTTGTCGTTGCTGACAGGGGCGCGGAATACGCTCAGCACAGGGGCTCCGCCATCTGCGAGCACCGGCTTTCCGCCTACCGTCCATTTTTCGAGCGACCCTTCCGAAAGCGACCATTGCAGGACGAACCTCCCTGCTGTCAGCATGAGTCTTCCGCCCTCTTCCTTCATTGTCAATTTCCCTTTTGCCGTGCCGCCAAGGACCGGCTCATAAGCGGTAAGGGTGAAATCCTCATATGCGGTTTCGTCCCCTG
>CAJOQW010000112.1 GCA_905236955.1 uncultured Bacteroidales bacterium | reverse complement strand
CGGGATGGAGGTCCAGGATTATATGACCGACCGTATCGAAGAGGAGAAACTGGAGAAGGCCAACATGGAGGTGCAGCATTATACCCTATCCTCCGAGGTCATGCAGGCCCTCTGCTACGGGCCCGACAACTCGGTCGCATGGGAAGATGTGGTGGAGAAGAAGCCGGAACCGAACCAGCTTTTCAAGCTGCACTGGGCGGACAAGGGTGATGAGGTAGCCTGTGCCAGATACGACGAGGACAGGAACTTGGTGCTCCTGGTCAAGAACCGTGTCGCTTATGGTATCAGGCCCCGCAACGACGAGCAGAAGATGGCTCTCGACGCCCTTCTGAACCCGGATGTCAAGTTGGTATCCCTTACCGGAGGCGCGGGTACTGGCAAGACCCTCCTGGCACTGGCGGCCGCCCTCGAGCAGGAAGACCAGTACGACCAGATAATCCTTTCCCGTCCCACCGTCATCCTGGGCAACCAGGACATAGGCTTCCTTCCGGGGGACCAGAAGACAAAGATGTCCCCGTTCCTGCAGCCCCTTATGGACAACCTCAATGTAATCAAGGGCCAGTTCAAGCCCACCTCGCGCGAGGCCATGAAGGTTGAGGGCCTGCTGAAGGACGAAAAGCTCATCATAGAACCGCTCGCGTACATCCGCGGCAGGAGCCTGGGGCGTTCGTTCTTCATCATAGACGAAGCGCAGAACCTCACTCCCCTCGAGATGAAGACCATCATAACCAGGGCTGGGGAAGGCACCAAGATAGTGTGCACCGGTGATATCTTCCAGATCGACCAGCCTTATCTGGACCAGTGGTCGAACGGCCTGTCCCATCTTGGCGAAAAACTCGACGGCCAGAAACTGTTCCAGCACATCTTCCTGAGGAAGGGCGAGAGGAGCGAATTGTCCGAATTGGCGGCTAAGTTGTTGTAGGGGAGCAAAAAATTCGTATCTTCGCGGTCTGAAAATTCACTCTTAAGATATATCGATATGTTTGAAGACAAGAAGCGTGTGTATCGTTTTGGCGGAAAGAACGCCGAAGGCGATGCCACGATGCGTGAGCTCCTTGGTGGAAAAGGAGCCAATCTGGCGGAAATGAGCAAACTGGGACTTCCAGTCCCCGCCGGATTCACTATTACAACCGAGTGCTGCACCGAGTATTATCAGCTGGGAGGTGGTTACACCGAGCAGCTCAAGAGGGACGTCGCCGCCGCCCTTGCAGCTACCGAGGAAATCATGGGCAAGAAGTTCGGCGACCCGTCCGATCCCCTTCTGGTAAGCTGCCGTTCCGGCGCCAGGAGTTCGATGCCCGGTATGATGGATACCATCCTCAACATTGGACTGTGCTCAGCAACCATCCCCGGAATGATCAAGAAGACCGGAAATCCACGTTTCGTATATGACGCCTACAGGCGCCTTATCATGATGTACTCCGACGTCGTCATGGAGAAGGCGGAAGGCATCGAACCCGCCGACGGCCAGGGCATACGCCAGCAGCTCGACCGCATGATGGAAGAGCTCAAGAAGGCCAAGGGGTACGCATCCGACACCGACATCACCGCGGACGAACTCCGCGACCTCGCCGAGGCTTTCAAGAAGAAGATCAAGGAAGTGCTCGGGGTGGATTTCCCCGATACCGCCGAGGCCCAGCTGTGGGGTTCGATCGGAGGCGTTTTCAAGAGCTGGAACGGCAAGCGTGCCATCGCTTACCGCCGCATCGAGAAGATTCCCGATGACTGGGGCACCGCCGTCAATGTCCAGAGCATGGTGTTCGGCAACATGGGAAGCAGCTCCGCCACCGGCGTGGCTTTCTCCCGCAACCCGGCCACGGGCGACAACAAGTTCTACGGTGAATGGCTCATCAACGCCCAGGGAGAAGACGTGGTCGCGGGCATCCGCACCCCGAACCCCCTCAACGAGGCCACCAAGAACGAGCATAACAAGGATCTGCAGAGCCTCGAGAAGGCTATGCCGGAAGTTTACGCCGAACTCGACGCTATCCGCCGCAAGCTCGAAGACCATTTCCGCGACATGCAGGACATCGAGTTCACCATACAGGAAGGACATCTCTGGATGCTTCAGTGCCGCGTGGGCAAGCGCACCGGCATCGCCGCACTCCAGATGGCCATGGACATGCTCTCCGAGGGCATGATCGACGAGCGCACCGCAGTCATGAGGGTCTCTCCCTCACAGCTCGACGAAATCCTGCATCCCGTGCTCGACCCCGCTTCCGAAAAGAAGACGAAGGCCATAGCCCAGGGCCTGCCGGCATCCCCGGGCGGAGCCGTGGGCACCCTGGTGTTCACTCCCGCCGACTCCGTGTTCGCCGCTGCCAAGAAACAGAAGACCATCCTCGTCCGCGAGGAAACTTCTCCCGAAGATATCGAAGGCATGCGTGCTTCCGCCGGTATCCTCACCCAGCGTGGCGGCATGACCAGCCATGCGGCCCTCGTGGCCCGCGGCTGGGGCAAGTGCTGCATCGTGGGCTGCGAGGCCATGCACATCGATTTCGAGGCCAGGACCGTAAAGTTCGAAGGCTGCGACAAGGTGTTCAAGGAAGGCGACATCATCTCCCTCAACGGCTCCAAGGGCCTTGTTTACGGAGAGCGCATAGCCACCATGGACGCCACCGAGAATCCACAGTTCATCAAGTTCATGGGCATCGTCGACAAATACCGCAGGCTTGGCATCCGCACCAACGCCGATACTCCGGAAGACGCCATGAAGGCCCTCCAGTTCGGCGCGGAAGGCATAGGCCTGTTCCGTATCGAACATATGTTCTACGGCCGTAACAGCGAGATACCCCTCATGAAGCTCCGCCGCATGATACTCTCCACCACAGAGCAGGAGCGCCGCAGTGCGCTTGGCGAGCTCCTGCCTTTCATGAAGGCCAGCGTGAAGAGCACCCTCAAGATCATGGACGGAAAGCCCGTGACCTTCCGTCTGCTCGATCCTCCCCTTCACGAGTTCGTCCCCAGGAGCGAAGACAAGAAGAAGGAGATAGCCCGCGAACTCGGTGTCAGCGTACACGAGATCGACAGGCGCGGAGAAGAACTCCATGAGGTCAACCCGATGATGGGTCATCGCGGGGTGCGGCTCCATGTTTCTTATCCGCTCATAGCGGAGACCCAGTACAGGGCCATCTTCGAGGCCACCGCCGAACTCATGCTCGAAGGCTTGCATCCGCAGCCCGAAATCATGATCCCCGTGACCATCTCCGCCCGCGAACTCAGCTTCCAGAAGGCTATCTGCGACAGGGTCAAGGCAGAGGTTGAGGGCCACCACTATCCCATTGATATCAAGTACCATTTCGGTACCATGATAGAGATCCCGCGCGCCGCCCTTACCGCCGACCGCATGGCCCGTACCGCCGAATTCTTCAGCTTCGGCACCAACGACCTCACCCAGATGACGTTCGGCTTCAGCCGTGACGACATCGGCACCTTCATGGGCGACTATCTCGGCAACAAGATCCTCGATGCCGACCCGTTCCAGACCATAGATGTAAAGGGTGTCGGCAAGCTCGTGGAATCCGGTGTCCGTAACGGACGCAGCAAGAGGCCCGACCTCAAGTGCGGCGTCTGCGGCGAACATGGAGGCGATCCCGAGTCCGTCAAGTTCTTCAACAAGATAGGACTCGACTACGTGAGCTGCTCCCCGTTCCGCGTGCCCATCGCACGCCTGTCCGCAGCCCAGGCCGCCATCGAACAGGAGAAGTAATCCCCATTCTATATAAAAAAAGAGGAGCATCCGCAGGGGTGCTCCTTTTTTGATGTGGTATTCTTGTTTCACGCCGTTGCAGCGAATAAGACTATACCTATCGTTACGGCTACGTTGAGCGAGTGCTTGGTGCCGTGCTGCGGGATTTCCAGGCTGAAGTCGGCGGCATCGACAACCTCCTGCTGCACT
>CAJOQW010000111.1 GCA_905236955.1 uncultured Bacteroidales bacterium | reverse complement strand
TTCTGGGTAGTGCCGATTGCAAACGCTGTAGTTCCTGCGGCAGCGATTATCACCTTGGAACCGGCGGTAAGTTCGTCGTAAGACGTAACCTTGGTATAAACGTCGGCCTCAGTTGTACCGATGCCGTCGAAATCAACCTTCAATGTATTTACCTTTCCGGCCACGAATGAGGCTGTTGCGGGAAGGGTGACGGTTTTTACAAGCTGGGTGTTGTCGCTTGCATTGACGGTAACCTTAAGCTGAGTTCCGCCAAGGAGGGAAGCGGCAACAGGAGCAACGGCCACAAAAAGGTTCTCCGTAGAAGACGTTGCAAGGTTGATGCTTGCGGCACCCGCATTGACAGCGATGGTTCCGTCCTCGGGATAATAGAACAAGCGACCCGCGACGTTGGTCCCGAAGGTCAGGTCTATCGACTCGACCTCTACACCATCTTTGAGGTTGAGGATGCTGAAGTCGAGATAGGCGGTGACATGGCTGAACGGAAGGTTCACCGAAGTCGTAGGCATAGCATCAAATGATTCAGACTTTGCGGCGAGGATCATCGCGCTTTCGTCCGGGGTCTTGGTTCCGGGGGTCTGTGCGGTAGGAATCTCAACAGTCCAAGAACTATGGTCCGAATTGATGCTTACAGAAGCAGACGCAGGGCTGAGTGCATAAAAGGTATAAGAATCCGGAGCTGTTGCAGGTTCGGTTATGTCAACAGAAATGGTGGCGGAGGACCCGTCGGCAGACGGTGTCATGGTGCCATTCTTTGCCGATGCGTAATTGAGGGATATCTTAACCGTTGTGTCATTTGCAGACCAGGTGGTGGGGTAAGAGGTTCCGTCCTTTTCGCCGAGAACAGCCTTTACCGAGGGTGCCATGGCATTGAAATTAACGGTTTTAACGGTTGCTTCGGGCTCTGCGGGAGCAACTTCCTTCTGGCAGGAAGACAGTGCGAGCGCAGCTGCTGCGCCGGCAATGATGAAAGAAAGAATCTTCTTCATGGCATCAATTCGTTAAGGTTCCCCAATCGTCACCTTCGGTGGCATCTTCGATCTGCCTCTCTTCGGTATCATTCCCGAAACTCAAGCAGATCATGCTTGTGATGTTCAGATTGATCATCTCGCATTCGGGGGCGACATAGCGCTCCGTGGTTTTTGATTGATTCTTGATCATGACTTAAAAGATATTATTGATTTTAATGTGTTTCATATAGGCGTACATCCGCCAAAGTTACGAATTAATTCTGGAATTCCTAGTATTTATATAATAGGTCTTCTGCTTTTTTCGAAATCTTCAAGGACAGGCGCTCCAAAGACGATAGAATCTCAATTCCGGTGAAACATTCGGAATTGCTCCAAAAAATGAGTCGGAAAAATACCGATGATTTTCCGACTCGTCGCAGTCAAATACCGACTCTTATTGTTGAGGTACCAGGATTCGAACCTAGACTGGAAGAACCAAAATCTTTAGTGCTACCATTACACCATACCTCATTAAAACCTAGGGGCTCTGCCCCTATAATACCCCGCCGCCTTATGTCCTTGTATCTTTGCATTCGCAAAGACCGGACCGGCGGTTCGCCTGATGGCTCAATGAACCCTCACAGGAAAGTCCCGGGCCCGGCCGGTTGGCCTGATGGTTCAGGGAAGGACCGCAAAGTTAGCGTTTGTTTTTGAAAAAATCAACTATAAGCGCTGAACAATCTCCTTCGAGCACGCCGGCCGAGGTTTCGGTCTTGGGATGCAGCAGGGCGGGGGAGAAGAGGCTGTGCCCGCGCTTGGGGTCGGCGGCGCCGTAAACCAGCCGTCCCAGCTGCGCCCAACGCATGGCGGCCGCGCACATTGGGCAAGGCTCTACCGTGACATATAACGTGCAATCGTTCAGGTACTTGCCTCCCATTGCCTCACACGCTGCGGTAATGGCGATCATCTCGGCGTGGGCGGTGGGGTCGTTGAGCCTTTCCACCATGTTGTGTCCCTTGCCGACGATGCGCCCCCGGGAGGTTACCACGGCCCCTATGGGCACCTCGTCTTCGGCTGCGGCGGCCTGCGCCTCCTTGAGCGCCTCCCACATGAATCTTTCATCTGCATCCATGTTGCAAAGATAGGATTAAAACCGTATCTTTAGCATATGAAAAAGATACTCATGATTTCGGCGGCGCTCGTCCTTATGTCCGCCGGCCTTCAGGCCCAGCCCTGGGAAGAACTTTTCAACGGCAGGAACATGAAGGGATGGAGGCAGGTCACGGGCACGGCTAAGTTCACGGTCCGAGACGGAATGATCGTGGGCACCGCCACATCCCAGAGCAAAGCCAACTCCTTCCTGGCCACCAGGGACGTATATGGCGACTTCATCCTGGAGTTCGACTTCAAGTCCGACGTCCTCAATTCCGGCGTGCAGCTGCGCAGTCACCTCAATCCAGAAAGGGGCCGGTTCTACGGCTATCAGTTCGAGATAGACCCTGCCAATCCCGGCCTGTGCGGCCGTATCTATGACGAGGACCGCCGCGGATGGCTGTGCCGTCCGGACGCCGGTCCCGCAGAGGAAGCAGCGTTCCATAAAGGGTGGAACCATGCCCGCGTGGAGGCCATCGGAAACAATATCCGCACCTGGGTGAACGGCATTCCCTGCAGCAACCTCATCGACGATGCCGATGCCGACGGGTACATAGCCCTCCAGGTGCACAAGGTTAAGCCCGAACTCGAAGGCTCCACCGTCTGCTGGAAGGATATCCGCATCATTACGAAGGATGTCGCGGAATATGCGACCCCCACCGCCATGCCGGCTGTGAACTGTATAGCCAATACCCTGACGGACGAAGAAATCGCAGACGGCTGGAAACTCCTCTTCGACGGCAAGACCACCGCGGGCTGGCAAAGCGCCCGCAAGCAGGGTGTTTTCCCGGATCACGGCTGGACGGTGGAAGACGGCATACTTTCGGTGAACAAGGGAGACGGCGGCGAGAGCACAGGCGGCGGCGACATCATAACCGACCGCAAGTACCGCAATTTCATCCTCACGGTGGATTTCAAGCTGACCCCGGGCGCAAACAGCGGCATCAAGTATTTCGTGGATCCTTTCATGAACACCGGTCCGGGATCGGCGATAGGCTGTGAGTTTCAGGTGCTTGACGACGAACTCCATCCGGATGCCAAGCTCGGAGTCCGGGGCAACCGCACCCTGGGCTCGCTCTACGACCTTATCCCTGCTCCTAAGGGAGTTTGGGAGACCTATACCATCGACGGGTGGCATACGGCCATGGTAATTGTCAGGGGCAACCATGTGGAACACTGGCTCAACGACCATAAACTCCTTGAATATGAGCGCAATAACCAGATGTGGAACGCCCTGGTGGCGTACAGCAAATACAAGGACTGGCCCGATTTCGGCAATGCTGCGGAAGGTTATATCCTGCTTCAGGACCACGGCGACCACGTCTTGTACCGAAACATAAAGATCAAAGAAATGTAGTCCTTGCAAAAGCGGGTAAAAAGTTTCATATTTGCATAGGATATGAAACTTTTTCTTATAGACGGCCATGCCCTCGTGTTCAAGATGTACTATGCCTTCCTGGGCAGGCCGATGATAAACAGCAAGGGGACCGACACGTCCATCCTCTTCGGATTCACCAAATACCTCCTGGAGCTCCTCGAGAGGGAGAAACCCACCCATGTGGCGGTGAGTTTCGACCCTCCCGGAGGCACCTTCCGCAACCAGCTCTATCCCGAATACAAGGGCACCAGGCCGCCCACCCCGCAGCTTGTGATAGATGCGCTAGAACCTCTCACGAAGATAGTCAGGGCGCTGAATATCCCCGTGCTCATGCTCCCTGGTTACGAGGCCGACGACGTCATAGGCTCCATGGCCAAACGCTCGGCTTCGGAAGGGTTCGACGTGTTCATGGTCACCCCCGACAAGGACTACGGCCAGCTTTTGGAAGACCATATCTTCCAGTATAAACCCGGCAAAGGGGGAGACAACGAGGTGGTCGATGTCCCGAAACTCTGCGAAAAATACGGCATCGACCGTCCTGGGCAGATCATCGACATGCTTACCATCTGCGGCGACGCATCGGACAATGTGCCCGGAGTGAGGGGAGTGGGGGAGAAGGGCGCCGCCAAACTGCTCAAGCAGTATGGCACAGTAGAGAATATCTATGCTCACTTACAGGAACTTACGCCCCGTCAACAGGGCATGTTCGAAGAGGCCCGCGACCATATCGCCCTGAGCAGGACCCTGGTAACGATAAAGACCGATATCCCGCTTGAAACCACAGCCGAAGACATGGTGCTGGACACCTCGTACGGGCCTCAGGTCATGGATCTGTTCAATTTCTATGAGTTCAACTCCCTGAAAAAGTACCTCCGGGGAGGTCTGCTCTCGCATGAATCCTATCCGCTTTCGTCCGGCCCCACTCTGAAGGGTTCCCCCGCTAACAATGCAGTGAAGACCGCACCCGCAAAGGTTGCTGACTATGCCATAGTCCTTGACGGTGAAACTCTATATGTCGCTGACGGCAAAGGTGTTGAAAAGGGCAGTCCCGAAGAGTTCCGCTCTTTGCTGGAAGATTCTCTCAAGTCCAAGGCCGGTTTCGGCATCAAGGCCCAGATGAACGCTCTTGCCAAGGCGGGCATAAGGCTGCAAGGGCGCCTGCTTGACTGTGAGATAATGCATTACCTCATCAATCCCGAGCGCTCCCACAAACTGGAGTCGCTCTTGCAAAGCTATGTGGGTGTGGAACTGGAAGAGTCGGAAGGGAACACCGGTTCCCTGTTCGACGAAGTCGAGGCCAAAGACCGTTCCGTGGAGTGCAAGGCTTTGCGGACCCTCTCTGACATGCTGTATGCCGAACTCGGCAGGGCTGGCATGGCCAGGCTCTACGACGAAATAGAGGAGCCGCTCATTTCCGTCCTGTCCGGCATGGAGCTAGCCGGGGTCAAGATTGACCTGGCCTCCCTTCAGGAGTTCGCCCGGGGCTTGCGCAAGGGCATGCTCGAGCGCGAGGCCGAGGTGAGGGACCTGGCCGGGGAGCCCTCTCTCAACGTGTCTTCTCCCAAGCAGATAGGCGAGGTGATATTCGAGAAACTCCAGCTAGATCCCATGGCCAAGAAACCCAAAAAGGGGAGTTGGCCCACCGATGAGGAGACCCTGAGCGCCCTTTCGGACAGGAGTCCCATCATAGACGCCATACTCGATTACCGCGGCCTGCGCAAGCTCCTGAACACATATATCGAACCCTTCTCCGATTACATCTCGCCCGTCGATGGAAGGGTGCATACCACTTTCAACCAAGCACTTACATCTACCGGTAGATTGTCATCCAGCAACCCCAACCTGCAGAACATCCCCATCCGAACCGAGCAGGGAAGGGAGATACGCAAGGCCTTCGTCGCGGGCAGTCCCGGGTGGGTGATGATGAGTGCCGACTACTCCCAGATCGAGCTTCGCGTCATGGCCCATCTCAGTGGGGACGAGCACCTCTGCCGGGCTTTCAGGGAGGGGCAGGATGTCCATGCCGCCACCGCCTCGAAGATATTCGGGGTACCCGTCGGGGAAGTTACCTCCGACCAGAGGCGCATGGCCAAGACGGCCAACTTCGGCATAATGTACGGCATCTCCTCCTTCGGCCTGGCGCAGCGCCTGAAGACCTCCCGAAAGGAGGCTAAAGAGTTGATAGACGGCTATTTCGCCAATTTCCCGGCAATCCGCTCGTTCATAGACGGCACCCTCGCGGGAGCACGGGCGACCAAATATACGGAGACCCTCTTCGGCCGCCGCCGTTATATCCCAGATATCGATTCGCACAACGCCAACCTGCGTGCCTTCGCAGAGCGCAACGCCGTTAACGCTCCCATCCAGGGCACTGCGGCCGATATAATAAAGATAGCCATGATCCGCGTCGCGGCCTGTCTTCGCGAAGAAGCCCTGCGGTCGCGGATGGTGCTCCAGATACACGACGAACTTCTCCTTGAAGTACCTGAGGATGAGATAGAAAAGGTCAAGGAGATACTCGTGCGCGAGATGGAGAATGTAATCAAGCTGAATGTCCCACTTACAGTCGAATGCAATTATGGTAAAACATGGCTCGATGCCCACTGACGAACTCATCCGCCTGGCGATAATCGGGGACGGTGCCGCTTTCACCCATCTATGGGATGAGAATATCGACACCCTCCGTAAATACATCAAAAGCAAGATGAAGAATCTCGACGATTTCTACGTCGACGACATCTGCTCCAAAAGTTTCGAGAAAGCCTTCCGGCAGATACGGAGCTACGACCCCTCCAAGAGCCAGTTCACTACCTGGCTGCTGACAATCGCGCGCAATACGGCCATCGACACGGTCGAGCAGGAACAGAAGAGCCACCGGCAGATAGTCTCGCTCGACGACGACACCCGCACTATGGTGACCATAGCCAGCCGCATCGACGACGGCGAGGACAGCGCCCTCGACAGCATCATACGCACCGAGGACCAGGACCGTACCCAGAAATACATAGAGGGGCTTCCGGAACTCTACCGCGGGATAGCCCGCATGCGCCTTGTCGATGGACTGCAGTACAAGGAGATAGCGGAAGAACTCGATATGGAGCTGAACACGGTTCGTACCCGCATCCGCCGGGCCAAGGCCATTATAGACAAGATGAAACAAGACGACAAAGAAGAATAAACCATGTCATTCCTAACACCTCCTCCGTTCAAGGCGGAACAGACCGGCCCCGAGGCCGATGAGCGCTACAAACGACTGCGCATGCAGGTTTTCCTCGGGATATTCATCGGATACGCCGGTTTTTATATCGTACGCAAGAATTTTTCAATGGCCATTCCCATGCTGGCGCCCTTCGGATTTGAAAAGGGCGAGCTGGGTATAGTGCTTTCAATGAATGCGATAGCCTATGGTATATCCAAATTCATAATGGCCAGCGTGTCGGACCGCAGCAACGCAAGGCGCTTCCTTCCGCTGGGCCTTGTGCTGGCCGCCCTGTCCATGGCCTTCATGGT
>CAJOQW010000110.1 GCA_905236955.1 uncultured Bacteroidales bacterium | reverse complement strand
TGGACTGGGCCGACTTCGAGAGCCGGCTGGCCGACCCTGCCACGAAAGCATTCCTTCTGTGCAATCCCCACAACCCCTGCGGCAGGCTCTGGTCGGAAGGGGAACTGTCGCGCATGGGGGATCTCTGCCGGAAATATGGCGTGCCCGTGATCAGCGACGAAATCCATTGCGAGATCGTCGCCCCTGGCTCAGCCTACGTCCCCTTCGGCAAACTCTTCCCACAGGACAGCATTTCTTTCGTCTCCCCCACCAAGCCTTTCAGCATGCCTGGGCTTGAGATAGCCAACATCATTACTGCCAATGAGGATTTCGCCGCCCGCCTCGACAGGGTGATAAACATCTGGGAGCACTGCGACGTGAACCAGCTGGGCGTGGTGGCCCTCCAGGCCGCCTATTCCCCGGAAGGTGCGGAATGGCTGGACCAGATGAACGAAGTGGTGCATGCGAACTTCATCGACCTCCGCGACCGCTTCGCGGAAGAATTCCCACTTGTGCACGTAGCCACCCTTGAAGCCACTTATCTTGAGTGGCTCGATTTTGCACCCATAGGGCTGACAGGCATGCAGATACAGGACCATCTGCTCGAGCACCAGAAGCTGTGGATCAACGCAGGCGACATGTACGGCGGACCGTCCTGCATGCGTATCAACCTGGCCTGCCCGAGGGCTACCATGAAAAAAGCCCTGGATCTTTACGTCCAGGGCCTCAATGAATTGCTCGGGAAGGCTTAACGGGTTTCCACCCTGCAGTCTCCGGGAGCCTTGATGTCGTCATTGAGGATTATTTCGCCATAACTGTCGGCAACGATCCTTCCCGTACGGGGATTCTTCACGGATGTGATGTTTCCGCGCACATCGGCCTGTACCGATGAATATTCGAAAGAAAGGTCGGCGTCCGGGTCGAATGTGCAGTTCTCGAGTACCAGGCCGTCGGCATAGCACAGCGGCTGGGTGCCGGCGATGCGGCAGTTCACCAGCCTGAGGTTCTTGCTGTACCAGGCCAGGTATTCCCCATTTAAGAATGAATCATAAACGCTGACGTTCTCGGTCTCCCAGAAGGCATCCTTGGAGTCGAGGATGGAATCGTGGATTTCCACGTTCCTGCAGTACTGGAAAGAGTAGTTGCCCTGGAGTTTGAGGCCATATACCTTGATGTCGTGCGAATGCATGAAGAGATAGTCGCCCTTGTTTATCTCCACATCCACCAGCGCCACATTGGAACAACGCCAGAGGGTTTCCGCAGCGTTGGGAATCCTTACACGCCTCAGGGTGAGACCGTCCATCTCGCGGAACATCTTGGGAGCCTCGACGAGGGTATCTTCCATTAGAAGGTTGCGCGAGTACCAAAGGGCGGCGCGGGCGCCTTCGGTGAAAAGGCAGTCCTTCACCTTGAAACCGTCGCATTCCCAGAAGGGATACTTCCCTTCGAAACGGCAGCCTTCAGCCTCGATGTCCGAGGTTTCCTTGAGGGCGGATTCGCCGACATGGATGGTTACGTTCTCAAGCCTGAGACCGTGTGTGTTGTACAGCGGCCTTTCCCCGCCGAACTCCTGGTCCTTGATGATTTCCATTTGCATTTTCAATTTGACGGGTGCAAAGATATAACAAATTCCAAATAATGATTACATCTTGTGGGAATTAAAGATTTTCGACAAAATGACAGTAAATGTGCCATTTTTTCAGGTTTTACCTGCCGTTATGTCTACCTTTTTGATATTTTCATGACTTTTTGTCCCTGGCCTGCCGTTTGCCTGTTTCCAAGTGTCCCCGATGATGGGACAGGACAATAAAAAGTAAAACGGATTTAAAAAATAGGAGATTAAAATCATGTTACCGGCAAGACGTTACAACAATCAGTGGATTCCCGACGTATTCAACGATTTCTTCGACAATGACTGGATGGTCCACACCAGGGCGACAGCCCCCGCGATCAACGTAATTGAGAACGAACAAGGCTATGAGCTCGAACTTGCAGCCCCCGGAATGACAAAGGAAGACTTCAAGGTTACCCTCGATGCCGACGGAGACCTCGTGATCAACATGGAAAAGAAGCACAGCGATGAGGAGAAGAAGCACGGACACTACCTCCGCCGCGAATACTCCTACACGAAGTTCCAGCAGACCATGCTCCTCCCCGACGACGCCGACAGGGACAACATCGACGCCAAGGTCGAGAACGGCGAGCTCAGGGTCAGCATCCCCAAGATCAAAAGGGTGCCCGCCCCCGAAACCAGGAAGAACATAGAGGTGAAATAAGCCTCGGGAAAAGGTTCAAATAAACAAGGGATGGCAGAAACACGAAACTGCCATCCCTGTTCGTTTACTTAAGCGCCGGATGCCTAGTCCTTCACGGCCTTGAGGGCCTCGCGGATCTTGGCCTCGATTTCGTCTGCCAGCTCGGGATTGTCTTTCATGAGCTGCTTGGTCGCTTCGCGCCCCTGCGCTAGCTTGTTGCCGCCGTAGCTGAACCACGAACCGCTCTTCTGGATTATGCCGAAGGTGACGCCGAGGTCCACCAGTTCGCCGGCGTGCGAGATGCCTTCGCCATAGATGATGTCGAATTCGGCCTTTTTGAAAGGCGGTGCCATCTTGTTCTTGACCACCTTGACGCGGGTGCTGTTGCCCAGGGCTTCGTCACCTTCCTTGATTTGAGTGAGGCGCCTTACGTCCAGGCGCACCGAAGCATAGAACTTAAGGGCGTTGCCGCCGGTGGTGGTTTCGGGATTGCCGAACATGATGCCTATCTTCTCGCGGAGCTGGTTGATGAAGATGCAGCAGGTGTTGGTTTTGGCGATGTTGGCGGTGAGCTTGCGAAGTGCCTGGCTCATTAGGCGTGCCTGGAGACCGACTTTGTTGTCACCCATCTCGCCTTCTATCTCGGCCTTCGGGGTAAGGGCCGCGACAGAGTCGATGACCACTATGTCCACCGCCCCGGAGCGGATGAGGTTGTCGGCTATTTCGAGCGCCTGCTCGCCGTTGTCTGGCTGAGAGATGAGCAGGGTTTCGAGGTTTACGCCCAGATTCTTTGCATACGTGCGGTCGAAGGCGTGTTCGGCGTCTATCATCGCGGCTATGCCGCCGAGCTTCTGCGCTTCGGCTATCGCATGGATAGCGAGGGTGGTTTTTCCGCTGGATTCGGGGCCGTAGATTTCTACGATGCGCCCGCGCGGATAGCCCCCTATGCCCAGGGCGTGGTCCAGGGCTACGCTGCCGCTGGGAATCACCTGGGCTTCACTCCATTCTGGCTGGTCTCCCAACTTCATGATCGTACCTTTCCCATAATCTTTCTCGATTTTGTCGATCGTGGCCTGCAATGCTTTGAGTTTCGCCGCATTCATTGCCTGGGCCTGGTTTTCTTCTGCTTCTTTAGCCATAATGTATGATTTTATCGTTAATAAATCTGCGGGTACCGGACCCGTGAAAGACAAATATAGGCAAATTTTAGTTAAATTCGCAGTATGAAAGGTATCTTGCTCGGAAAAAACCTGGAAGGCCTGAAGGAGGCCGCAGCGGAGTGCGGCCTGAAGCCTTTCGTGGGCAAGCAGCTGGCCGAATGGCTGTATGTCAAGAGGGTGTCTTCGTTCGATGCGATGACCAATATCTCGAACGCATCCAAGGCCGCCCTTTCGGATAAATACGACATCGGCACAGCCCCCTCCATAGGGAAGGCGGTATCGTCGGACGGCACGGCCAAATACCTGTTCCCGGTGGTCTGGGGCGGCGAAGGATCGGCCGTGGAGGCCGTGGTCATACCCGAGGAGGACCGCCGCACGCTGTGCGTGAGCAGCCAGGCGGGGTGCAAGATGGGCTGCCGCTTCTGCATGACCGGCAGGCAGGGCTGGCACGGCAACCTGAGTGCCGCCGACATCCTCAACCAGTTCCTGGGCGTGGACAGTCCCCAGACCCTGACCAATGCGGTGTTCATGGGCATGGGCGAGCCTCTTGACAACTATGGGGCCGTCTCGCAGGCACTTGAGGTGCTAACCGCCCCCTGGGGTTTCGCATGGAGCCCTAAGCGTATCACCGTATCCACCATAGGCGTACTTCCAGCGCTCAAGAGATATCTCGACGGACAGCGCTGCCATCTGGCGGTCAGCCTTCACAACCCCTTCCCCGAAGAAAGGGAGCAGATGATGCCGGTCCAGAAAGCCTTCGACGAGAGGGAAATCATATCCCTGATCAGGCAATACGACTTCAGCGGCCAGCGCCGCGTGAGTTTCGAATACACCATGTTCGCGGGATGGAACGACTCCAGGCGCCATGCCGACGCCCTGATAAGGATGCTCCGCGGCCTGGAATGCAGGGTGAACCTCATCCGCTTCCACAAGATTCCCGACTTCCCCTATGAGAGTTCCAGCCAGGGGGTCATGGAAGCCTTCCGCGACAGACTCAGCAACAATGGAATAACCTGCACCATACGCGCCTCGCGCGGCGAGGACATACTCGCCGCATGCGGGATGCTCGCAGGAAAACATCGCCAGGAATGAAAAGGCTGCTGCTCATATCGGTCCTGCTGGCCTCGGCATTCACGGCCTACGCCCAGAAAGGATTCAACCTCGTCGCCCCCAGCGTGGACCCGGCGGCGGACTCGGTGTTCTTCAGGAAGATGCAGGCCAGGATGAACACTGTACGCGCTACGGCCGGACGGCCTACCGTAGCGGTCGTCCTCAGCGGCGGAGGGGCCAAGGGTGCGGCGCACATCTCCGCCCTCAGGCGACTGGAAGAGAAGGGCATCCCGGTCGATATGGTGCTCGGCACCAGCATGGGCGGCCTCGTAGGCGGCCTGTATGCCCTGGGCTATAGCCCGGCATTCCTCGACACCCTCATCAGGAACGCGGACTGGGATATGCTGCTGAGCGACAAGATAGACCCGAAATACATCCCGTACGAAACCAAGATACGCCGGGCAAGGTACAACCTGCGCATCCCGTTCAGCTTCCGCAGCTTCTTAAGCGGACAATCAGGCCTCGCCCCGGAAGACGACGAGTTCAAGATGGACGACGCTTCGCAGTCCAGCCTCGCCGGCAGCCTCCCGGCAGGTTGGGTGAGCGGACTGAACGTGAACAACCTCCTGGCCCGGCTCTGCACCGGATACCGCGATTCCGTCTCATTCGCCGACCTGCCCATACCATTCTGCTGCGTGGCTTCGGATGTGGTAAGCGGCAAGGCCAAGAACTTCACCTCCGGCGACATCGCCCTCGCCATGCGCGCCACCATGAGCATCCCTGCCATGTTCAACCCCGTCCGCAAGGACGGCATGATACTGGTGGACGGGGGCACCCGCAACAACTTCCCCACCGACCTCGCCCGGGCCATGGGGGCCGACATCGTGATAGGCGTGGTCCTCTCGCAGGGCAACCCTGCCTACAGCGAAATCAACAACATCGGCGACCTGGCCTCGCAGCTCATAGACATGCTCAGCCGCGAGGCCTACGACAAGAATATCGCCGACGCGGATGTCCACATCCATCCCGACCTCCAGGGTTACAACATGCTGAGTTTCGACCACGAATCCATCGACTCCATCATCAACCGCGGTTACGAGGCCGCCATGAAGGTGGACTCCCAGCTGGATCTGGTGGCCTCCCGCACCGGCAACCGCAGCGTCAGGAGCGGACACGCGAGCGCGACCGACATTTCCAAGGTTCCCGTCCACCTGACCGGCATCCATTTCAACGGGGTTGACGGAAATGACGCCGATTACCTGCTGGGCCTGCTGGACATCGCTCCCGGCCAGGAGCTTTACAACACCCAGATAGAGGACGCAGTGGCGAAGATATTCGCAACGAATTCATTCCGGGATGTGAAATACTCCCTGCTCAAGTCGGAAGACGGCTACGACCTGCATTTCAACTGCACCGGAGGCCCCGTCCACAGGCTGGGAGTATCGGGGCGCCTCGATACCGAAGACATGGTGGCGGCGCTCATAGGGATCGGCTTCAACGCCTATAAACTCAGCGGCCCAAAGTTCGACGCCGAGACCCGCATTGGGCAGAACTGGTACGGGCAGGCCCACTTCTCGCTCACCTATCCGCGTTTCCCTGCCTTCAACATCTCGGCCAGGTCGGGATACAACCGCGCCAACATGGTGTTCGGAGACGGATTGTACGACGCCGGTTTCTGGCACCACAATGCCGACGCATGGCTGTCCGGATACCGCATCTCCCATTTCGACGTGAAGGCCGGCGCCAGATATGACAATTACCGCCTGAATTCATGGCTCACCGACAGCGGCATGTCCATCACAGAGGAGCAGATGAAGGTGTTTGACACCAAGTTGTTTTCGGTCTATGGCAATGCGCGGGCATATACCCTCGACGACAAATACTTCCCCCACAAGGGTTTCTCCATGGGCTTCGGATACCGCTTCTTTTTCGGGAAAGACGCCGCCCAGGTTTTCCGTATGGACTATCTGCAGCATTTCCGCCTCACCGACCGGTTGTCGCTTCTCCCGAATTTCCACGCAAGGATGGTGGTAAGGGACGATCCCGACGGGAACATCTTCATCTCGAACTTCGTGGGCGGAGCCATGTCTGGACGTTATTTCGAACAGCAGATGCCTTTCGCAGGATTCACCCGCTGTACAATCGTCGACGACTACGCCTATGACCTCACGCTGGACCTGAGAGCCCGTCTCGCCAACAATCTTTATGCTTCCGTCAAAGGCGGTCTGGTACAGGGAGCCACCGGATTCTCGGCGCTGTTCAAGGAATTGGTCCCGGATATCTGGGGCGTGTCGCTGGAGCTGGCTTACGACTCGGTCGCCGGCCCTCTCAAAGGCAGCGTCATGTGGTCCGACATCACTGGTCTGGGAGCTTATCTGAGCCTGGGTTATGACTTCTAAGGAAAAGATACTGCAAGCGCTCGAAGCCTTGTGCGCCCGCCGTGAATACTGCACTTCAGACATTTATCGGAAAGTGCTGGAACGGTGTGAAGGCGACACCGTCATGGCCGGAGAAATCCTGGAGTCGCTCAAGGCGGACCGGTTCGTGGACGATGCCCGTTACAGCGCCGCATTCGCCCGGGAAAAAGCGTCGCTCACGGGCTGGGGTCCCGTCAAGATCAAGTTCGCGCTCAAAGCCAAGGGCATCGGCGAAGAAGACATCGCCGCCGCACTGGAAGAGGTGGAGCCGCAGGCGGCCGCGGGCAAGCTCGAGAAACTGATGCGCGCCAAATGGAAGAGTCTCGAAGGGGATCCCCAGGCCCGCCTCAAACTCATCCGCTTCGCTCTTTCGAGGGGCTATGAATACTCCGCCGTCGAACCCCTGACAGACATGATCTCCCACAATGGATAATCTCGACCTGGCAACGGTTTACGCCCGCAACTGCTCGGTGAAAAAGATTTCGGAAGCAGAGGCCAAACCTTTCATAGATACCAATCACAGAATGGGTTACTGTTCGTGCCGCCACCGTTATGGCCTGTATGTGGAACGTGCCACCGGCTCCGGCGAACTGCGTCTGCCCGAAGGCACGCTGGTGGCGGTCGCCACCTTCTCGAACAAGCGGAACATGTCCTCGAAAGGCGGGAATCCCGGATCGTACGAATGGATACGCTATGCATCTCTCGCCGGAGTCCGGGTAGTGGGAGGCATGGGCAAACTGCTGGAGGCTTTCTGCACGAACATTCATCCCGATGACGTCATGACCTATGTCCCGGCGGACGGATCGGACGGCAGCGGCTATCTGGCCCTTGGATTCGAATATGAGGGGATTTCGGAAGGGAGAGGCTACAAGAACCGCAAATTCAGGAAAAAATTTTATATTTGAAAAATTTCAAGACACTACTGCGATGAAAAAACTTTTTTTTGTCCTAATGACCACTCTCGCCCTCGTATCTTGTTCCGAGAGTTTCAACGCCGCCCGTCTGCTTCAGGGCGGAGCGAAGGCCGCCCAGGCCGCTTCCATCAGCAACGAACAGATGCAGGCATACATCGCCCAGTCGGTCGCGCAGCTGGACGCACAGGCGACAGTGCTCCCCAGCACCAACTCTTATTGCCAGAGGCTGGCCCGCATAACCAAGGGCCTGAACTCGGTCAACGGCATACCCCTGAATTTCAAGGTTTACAAGACCAACGAAATCAACGCTTTCGCGTGCGCGGACGGATCCGTAAGGGTTTATTCCGGCCTCATGGACCTCATGAGCGATTATGAAGTACTAGGCGTCATCGGACACGAAATAGGCCATGTGGCGCTCGAGCATACTTTAAAGGCGTACAAGAATGCCCTCCTGACCTCTGCTATGCTGGATGCGGTCGCTTCCACAGGCGATGTCGCCGCGGTATTGTCCGACTCCATCCTCGGCCAGCTGGGAGCCAGCATGGTGAGCGCGAAGTTCTCCCGCAAGCAGGAGACCGCAGCCGACGACTTCTCCTATGATTTCATGAAGGGCGCCGGCCTGAACCCGATGTACCTTGCAACCGCCTTCGAAAAACTCCTCGGTGCGTCCGAAGGGGGTTCCGCCACTTCCAGCAGGGTCGCGGAAATGTTCTCCTCCCATCCCGACACCAAGGCGAGGATAGAACGTGTCACTACGAAAGCTACGGCCGACGGATTCGCCAGGCCGAAACAATAATCAAGCTATCTGAGGCTTTCCCGGGCGCTCCTCCCTGTTTTCAGCGGAGGGGCGCTCTTCCATTTTGCCTTCCTGCAGGGCCTTCCAGGCCTTGCGGTTTCGGTAGATGTCCATGCCGAGGAAGATGGCGGCGCGCATGCTGCGGGGGTCGGCCTCGTCGCGTCCGGCAAGCTCGAAAGCCGTGCCATGGTCGGGGGATGTGCGGACGGCAGGCAGACCGGCGGTATAATTCACACCGTCCTCGAAAGCTATGGCCTTGAACGGGGCCAGCCCCTGGTCATGATACATCGCAAGGGTGGCGTCGAAAGACTCATAGTGGCCCATGCCGAAATACCCGTCCGGCGAGAACGGCCCGAAGGCCTGGATGCCCTCTTCGACCGCCTGCCTGATGGCGGGGATGATGATATCCACCTCTTCTTCCCCCAGCAGGCCGCTGTCGCCCCCGTGGGGGTTGAGGCCCAGCACGCCGATGCGGGGATCGTCCACGCCGAAATCTTGCTCGAGCGAGGCCTTCATGAGGCGCAACTTGCTGACGATCTTGTCTTTGGTGATGGCAGCAGGGACATCCTTGAGGGGGATGTGGCCGGTGACGACACCCACTTTCAGGCGCTGGGAGATCATGAACATGGTGACATCCCCGACACCGAACGCCTTTTCGAGGTATTCGGTATGGCCGTTGAAGCCGAAACCGGCCTCGACGACGGACTTCTTGTTGATGGGGCCCGTCACCAGCACATCGATAGCGCCGTCCTTGAGGTCCCTGACAGCCTTCTCGAGACAGGTGATGGCGGCCTTCGCTGACTCGGCGGTTGCCCCTCCCGGCTCGGCGAACACATTGTCCGGCAAGCAGTTGAGTATATTGATGCGCCTATGGTGAGCTTCCGAAGCGCTTTTGATGATGTTGGTGTCTATCTGCTCCATCTCGTGGACGGTCTTCTTGTAGAAGCCGAACACCTTGGACGAGCCGTAAACGACAGGGGTCATCATATCGAGGATGCGGGGGTCCGCCAGGGCCTTGATGATGACCTCGTAACCGATGCCGTTGCTGTCGCCCTGGGTTATTCCCACCAAAAGTCTTTTATCTTCCATAATCTAGAATAATGTTTCTTCCTGCGGATCGTAGCCTTCGTCTTCCGGAAGGTCCTTCCCGCCGTACGCCTCGACGGCAAGACGGTCGCAGCATTCGTTTTCGGGATGGCCGGCATGGCCTTTGAGCCAATGGAAAGCCACCTGATGCCTGCCGCTGACCTCCAGGAAACGGAGCCACAGGTCCTTGTTCTTCTTTTTCTTGAAATCCGTGGCGAGCCATTTGGGGAGCCAGCCTTCGGTGACCGCCTTCACGACATAAGATGAGTCGCTGAAAACCTCCACCCGGGCGTTCTTCCACTTGATGGCCTCGAGACCCTTTATGACGGCCAGGAGCTCCATGCGGTTGTTCGTCGTGAGGGCAAAGCCTCCGGACATTTCCTTGCGCAGGGGGCCGCATACCAGTACCGCACCCCAGCCCCCGGGCCCCGGATTGCCGGATGAGGCGCCGTCGGTGTAGAGGTATATTACAGGTCTCCCTTCCAAGATTCTCAAGTTTGGACAAAAATAGTTATTTTTGCATGATTATGGAAAAGAAAAAGTTGAATGTTCTCATCACCGGAGGCAACGGCCAGCTGGGCTGCGCCCTGCGGGAGGCCTCCAAGGACAGCCCCAACAGGTTCGTCTTCACGGACATCAACGGGCTTCCCGGCAAAGAGACCGTCTACCTCGACGCAACCAACCCCGAGTCCGTGGCGATCATATGTGATTCCGAGGACATCGACGTCATAGTCAACTGCGCGGCATATACCGATGTGGACAAGGCCGAGGACGACACCGCCTTCGCGGCGGTGCTCAACCGCGACACGGTCGCCGGTCTCGCGGCCATCGCCCGTGCCAGGAAGGCCACCCTCATCCATATCTCCACCGACTACATCTTTCCGGGGGACGGCTGTACTCCCATAAAGGAAGATGCCGAACCGGGGCCCGGGAGCGTGTACGGCGCAACCAAGCTCGCCGGGGAAAAGGCCGTGAAGGACAGCGGATGCAACCACATCATCCTGCGCACCGCATGGATGTACTCGCAATACGGCCACAACTTCGTGAAAACCATGATGCACCTTACCGCCGAAAGGGACTCCCTCAAGGTGGTTTGCGACCAGGTGGGCACCCCCACTTTCGCAGACGACCTCGCCGGTTTCATCGTCGGCATCATAGACGGCGGCAAACTCGACAGGACGGGCATCTACAACTTCACCGACCTGGGAGTCATCAGCTGGTACGACTTCAGCGTCGCCATCAGGGACCTCTGCGGCAATGTTTGCGACATAATCCCATGTCTCAGCTCGGAGTACCCCCGGAAGGCTGCGCGCCCGAATTATTCCGTGCTCGACAAAAGCCTGGTACAGAAGGTATTCGGGGTCAAGATCCCATACTGGTACGACTCCCTCCGCAAATGCATAGACCAAATCAGAAGCAATGGAAATTGAGCATACAGGCATTCCGGGAGTGGAGATAATCCACCCCGGGGTATTCGGCGACGCCAGGGGTTATTTCTTCGAATCCTGGAACGCAAGGGAGTTCTCGCGCCTTGTGCGCCCGGTCGACTTCTGCCAGGACAACGAGAGCAGGAGCCGCTACGGGGTAATCCGCGGCCTGCATTTCCAAAAGGGCAGGTTCTGCCAGAGCAAGCTCGTCAGGGTCGTGCATGGGGAAGTGCTGGATGTGGCGGTGGACATCCGTGTCGGCAGTCCCACTTTCGGGAAACACGTCTCGGCCTTACTCAGCGGGGATAATCACCTGCAACTCTTCATCCCCAGGGGCTTCGCCCACGGCTTCAGCGTCCTCAGCCCGGACGCCGTGTTCCAGTACAAGTGCGACAACTTTTACGCTGCCTCCGAAGAAGGGGCCATAGCATGGGACGACCCTGCCCTGGACATCGACTGGATGGTGCCCCGGAAAGATGTCATCCTCTCCGGGAAAGACCGCAGTCACCCCCTGCTCAATGACTGCGACTGCCTGTTCGATTACGGGGTAGATCTTTATTGATTATTTATCCTGCACGCCATGCATGCCCACGATGCTGTGCTTCGTACTTTGGAACCGCGCCGTTGGAATCCTTGGCACCGTGCGCACTACCAACCTGCTTTACTCCCAGCCCTTCTTCACGATGCTCGTAGCCGCCATAGTACTACGGGAGAGAATCACCTGGATGGCCATAGCGGGAGCGGTCCTCATCGTCCTGGGCATGGTGCTGTTCGAGCGCAACCACAGGTGAAGGCGTTTCATTCGAGCCTGCAGCGGCGGAGCCTGTCCGCCTGATCCGCACTTATCACACCGGCATCGAGCAGTCCGTCCACCGTCAGCTTTTCGACAGGATTATGCTCGCGGTAGAAAACTATCGCCCTGGCGGTCTGCCACGACTTCACGTGAGGATGCAGCCTGAGGCTGTCCGCCGGCAAGGACCAGAGCGGGTAAGGCTTTGCAGGAGAGCAGGTTATAAGGTCTTTGAGGGCATCGTACCTTTCTTTGTCGAAACGGTGGATCTCCATCAGTTGTTCGGGACAGGAATAGCCGTGCAGCCGCTCACGGTATTCCACCATCCTTGCGGCGAACCAGCCTCCTATCCCAGGGAGGGAGTCGAAGGCGGCGGAGTCCGCCTTGTTGATATCGATCTTTGGGATGCGTATGTACGGTTCGAGACGCTTGTACAACGAGTCGCTCACCACAAACGATTTCGCGAAGTCGCCCTTTCGCCTGAAGCGGCCGCCGCTTTTGCGGTAATTATCTATGCTCTGCGCCTGTCGTTCACTGAAACCCAGGCGCATGAGGTCTTCCACGCTGACGGTGTTGGGATTGAAGGGGAAACTCTCATAAGTCCGCGGCCGGCCAGCCCTGGCGACAGCCCGCGCAGCCGGGGAATGGACGGAGGATTTCCGCACCGTAACGGGCCCGCAGCCGGCATCTCCAGTTACCGGGAACGATCCCTGCGACGCTCCCAACACTTTTTCCGCAAGGGCGCTGTCAACCACAAAGACAGTGTCGGGACGGTCGCGGTTGGCAACGATCCTTTCAGCAGCCGCCTTGTGCACGAACAAGGCGGACTGGTAGCACACTATCAGGAACGCAAGGGAAATGGCGCCCGTCTTGAAGACGCCCGAGGGCCTATTCGCCTCCTTCTTCTTCCGATCCATCACCAGACTGCCTGTACTTGTTGCGATGCCCGCCCCTGGGTTCGGGGGGTGCGCCCGCGACTACTATGACTATCTCGCCTTTTGGATCGGTGGCGGTAAAGTGGGAATGCACCTCCTTCAAGGTGCCGCGCACGTGCTCTTCGTGCACTTTTGAGATTTCTCTCGCGACGCTGCACAGCCTTTCGGGCCCGAATACCTCGATGAACTGTTCCAGCGTTTTCACAAGCCGGTACGGGGATTCATAGAAAACCATGGTGCGCGCCTCGCCCCTGAGCGATTCCAGGGCCGACGCGCGGCCTTTCTTCTGGGGGAGGAAGCCTTCGAAACAGAAGCGGTCGCACGGGAGCCCGCTGGACACGACGGCCGGGATGCAGGCTGTGGCCCCGGGGAGGGTGACCACCTCTATGCCCTCGGATGCACAGGTGCGTGCAAGGAGGAAGCCCGGGTCGGATATGCCGGGAGTGCCGGCGTCGCTGATGAGGGCGACGTCCTTGCCGGAAAGGATGGTTTCCTTGATTTTCTGCGCAGTGCCGTGCTCGTTGTACTTGTGATGGGATACGAGCGGCACGTGGATGTCGTAGCGGCTTAGCAGGAGGGAACTCGTGCGGGTGTCTTCCGCAAGGATGACATCCGCCTCTTTCAACACCTTCAGGGCCCTCAAGGTAATGTCTTCGAGGTTGCCCACCGGGGTTGGCACTATATATAAAGTTCCTTTCATAGAGCCATGGCAAATTTCGCTAAAAATGCCTATTTTTGCAATACCCAAAATCACAAACAATGTACTCGGAAAGCAAAAAGACGGGCTGCATCGAGGTCATCTGCGGCTCCATGTTCTCGGGCAAGACCGAAGAACTCATAAGGCGCCTGCGCCGCGCCCAGTTCGCGAACCAGACAATCGCCATCTTCAAACCTCAGATAGACACCCGCTATTCCGACTTCGAAGTCGTCTCGCACGACGCCCACAAGATAGAATCCCGGCCTATCAAGGACGCCAGGGAAATGCTTGAGGTCGGGAACGACGTACAGGTCGTGGGCATAGACGAGGCCCAGTTCTTCGGGGCAAACCTCGTCGAAGTGTGCCAGGCCCTGGCCAACAGGGGCATAAGGGTGATAGCAGCAGGCCTCGACACCGACTATCTGGGCAAGCCTTTCGGGCCTATCCCGGCCCTTCTCGCAGTAGCCGAAGACGTCCAGAAGGTCCACGCGATATGCGTGAAGTGCGGCGCACTCGCAAACCATTCACACCGCCTGAGCCGCAGCCGCAAACTGGTGGTCCTGGGCGAGAAGGACGTTTACGAGCCCCTCTGCCGCGAGTGCTTCAACAAGGCTCTTGAAGAAGACGCCAGATCCGCTGAATAGCAGCTATTTCCTAGGATGATGGTCGAGCACTTCGGCCTGCCATGTGGCTGAGTCGATGTGCGTGTATATCTCGGTTGTAAGTATGCTCTCGTGCCCGAGCATCTCCTGCACCACGCGCAAGTCG
>CAJOQW010000109.1 GCA_905236955.1 uncultured Bacteroidales bacterium | reverse complement strand
CCCCGTGCCACCGCTGGCAGTGTGAAATTCCATTCTCTTCTTTTTCCGGATACTATCGCGCTGAAAACCAGTGCGGTATGTGGGGTGCCCAGGGTCTCGTTCCCGTCATTGGGATAGCAGAAGAGCTTCAGTCCGGGATATTGCGTGTACAGGCCCAGGTCATGGGGGAGGGTCGCTTTCATCATTTCGGGGTGGGAGATTTCCTCGGGGAAGTCCACCGTCTCCACGGGCCTGAACCCGTCGGAACGCAGCATCTCGGCCGAGGCGTTTACCGCCTTCAGACGTACTTCCGGTCTTTGAAGCGTCTCTCCGGTCCGGTTGTCCATCGAGACTATGGTCACGGGACACAGGAGGGGAGTCGGACTCATGTGCGCGTTTTCCCCTCCGAGGGTTTCTACGCAGCTCATCAGCGGGAATTCAGGGTCGTCATCACGATAGTACATGGTGAGTTTTTCCGCCGAGTCGAAACTCCCCAGTGTCCCGATCCTGAATTCCCAGGGGCAGTTGGCTATGGCCACGACGATGCAGTCTCCGCCGGCCGAGGGCAGTCTCACCTTCATGCTGTCGGTTCGAAGGTGACTTTCCAGGGGTTTTGTCGGGATGTCGCGGTAGATGAAGATGTCGGTGTGCCTTATGGGGTAATCGGCCGATAATGATATGGTTATGGAATCAGGGGCGTCCTGCTGAAGGACGGGTTCCGACGGGGCCACATGGAATTCGCAGATGCAGGCCGTCGCTGTCACAGCGGCGGCCGCACCGTATGCAACCCTGCTGGCCCTTTGTATGAAGCAAAGCACAAACACATTGGAGAAGAATCTCCGGGGCGACTGCCCCATTCGAAAGAAGAGTAACGGGATCAGGGCCATGGATTGCTGCGAATCATTGGTTCGGCGGCAAAGCTAATGCAGTGGAAAATCCCCTGCAAGGGGGTAAAAAAAGAAAGTCAAAATTTTTAGGATTCTGACTTTCTTGAAGGATAAAGAAATATTTACTCCGTCACGCGGAACCAGTCGGCGTCGAGCCAGCCCTTCCCCGAAGTCCGGTTCCTGGCTTCGGACACGAAGCCCATCTTGGCGCCGATCCAGCGTCCTTCCTTCATGGTGAATGGCTCTTCCGAAGCCGCATTGAATTCCTGTCCGTCGAGGCTCCAGGAGAAAAGGCACTTGCCGTCCTTCACCTTCATGCGCACGTAGAATTCCATGTAGATGGCAGGGGAGTAGCCCGGTATGGGGTCGACTGCCGTAGGCTCGAGGGAGGCAAGGCAGACCGTGGCTGCGGAGTTCCCCCTCTCTGCTCCCTTGCAGGTGCGCAGCTGGATTTCGAAGCCATCTCCCTTACGTTCCGCAACCAGAGCCTGGTAGTCCTGGCCCATCATTACGAGTCCTCCGTATTCGCCTTCGCACTTGGACGCCACCTTCATTTTGGCGGTAGCCGTGAATTCGCCGGCGGGAAGTTTCTGCAGAAGCAGGTTGGGTGCATCCCAGAGATTGTCGGACGGAAGGTCGTAATTGTACATGCGGTAAACCCCGTCGGCCGTGGCCATGCCGTAGAGCTGGTCGAAGTTGGCGTGCCACTGCCACTGGAGGCCGGCCGGGCCGTCGAATTCATCGTCTTCCATGGGGTTGACCCTGGTTTTGCTGCCGCTCTTGGGTTTGCGGAAGCTCATGACAGGCTGCCCGGTGCCGTCACCATCGGGATCTTCGCCGATTACGGGCCAGCCGTCTTTCCAGGTCATCGGCTGCAGGAACACGACACGCCCGTAGGCATACCTGTCGTTGAAATGAAGGAACCAGTCTTCGCCCTGGGGGGTATGGACCCAGCCTCCCTGATGCGGGCCGTTGACCGCGGTATTGCCCTGGTCCATGACGTTACGGGCTTCATAGGGACCGTAAACGTTGCGCGAGCGCATGGCCAGCTGCCATCCGGTCTTGACGCCTCCGGCCGGGCAGAAAATCCAGTACCAGCCGTCTTTCTTGTAGAATTTCGGGCCTTCCGCAGTGTGGTTCTCCTGCCAGCCGTCGAAAGCCAGACGGGGTTGTCCTATGGCTGTCATGCCGTCCGCAGAAAGTTCCCTTACTGTAAGCACGCTGTTGATGCCTGCCCTGGAATTCGCCCAGCCGTTCACCAGATAGCAGCGTCCGTCGTCATCCCAAAGGGGACAGGTATCTATCATACCCTTCCCTGCAAGTACGCAATGAGGTGCGGTCCATTCCCCGGCCGGGTCCTTCGCCGTGACTACGAAGATGCCGAAGTCGGGGTCTCCCCAATAGATGTAGAAGAGTCCGTCGTGGTAACGTATCGACGGCGCCCAGACGCCGCGTCCGTGCTGCGGTTTGTCGAAAACTTCTTCGGGATACAGTTTCTGCAGGCCATGGCCTATTATCTCCCAGTTGACAAGGTCTTTCGAGTGCAGGATGGGCAGGCCTGGTATGCAGTTGAAGGAGCTCGCGGTGAGATAATAATCGTCCCCTACCGCACATACGTCCGGGTCGGAATAGTCGGCGTTGAGGACCGGGTTCTTGTACGTCCCGTCCCAGTTGTCGGGACACCAGACCCTGGAAACGTAATTGTCTGCAGTCAATGCCTGTTCCATGGCCGTGTTCTGCGCACAGCCCAGGACAAGGGCCGTGACAGGGATTATTGCTATGCTCTTGTTCATGATGTCAAAGATAAAAAAAATGTTCAATGAAACGCTTTAACTATAAAAATAGGGCGTCCCGCTTGATTGAAAACGCAAAAAACATTATCTTGCAAAAATATGAAAGTGCCGTCCTTCTTCGTGGAGCGGTTTATTGCCAATCATATGTCAAAATTATATGTCAAATGAAACGGTTGTCATTATTTAAGAGTCCTTTTTTCAAGGCACTGTCCTGTATCTGGCTCCTCATCCTGCTTGCAGGATGTTCTTCCTCCTCCTACACTCTCAAGAGCGGCTCCAGGTTCGTATTCATAGGTGATTCCATCACGGATGGGGACTGGTGTCTTGGCAATGGACGTCCCTCAGTTGACAGGCTTGCCAGGGAATGGGACAAAAACCATATTTACGGACACAGCTACATGGCTTTCTGTGCGGCCTGCATGCAGGCGGACTATCCCGGGCAAAAGTATGAATTCTTCAACAGGGGTTTCAGCGGAAACAGACTGGAGCATCTGGAGAAGCGCTGGGATACGGATGTCATAGCCCTTCGTCCGGATGTCGTCACGATCCTTATCGGAACAAATGATGTCAGTCAATATCTCAGTGATGCCGATCCGGGGGTGATTCCCGACGCTTCCGGTTTTGACGCCGGGGCATGGGAAAAGTCGTACCGTGCTTTGCTGGACCGGACTCTGGCTTCAAATCCTGATGTCCGGTTCGTCCTTTGCTCGCCCTTCGTGGAGAAAGTCGGAGACAAGGGCCGTCATGAGAATTATCCTGTGCGGAAGGAATTGGTGGGAAAGCTTTCTTCCGTCATCAAGGGCATAACGTCGGATTACAATGCGGTGTTCCTTCCTTTCGGGGAAATGTTCGACGAACTCCAGGAATCCCCCGATCTTCCGTCGGAGGAATACTGGATATGGGATGGTATTCACCCCACTTATGCCGGAAGCTGGAAGATGTCGAAGTTATGGCTTGAACTGATAACCCATCTTCCTTGAGGAAAGCGGACTTGATTTCCTGAGTTTCAGGAAAGTGATGTCAGGAAGACTGCAATCCTTTTTCCTGGGTTGGGTGAGCTGGATAAAATCGGTGATGTTTTCAAAGTCTTCCGCAGTCGCCTGGATATCGTCTTCAAAGACCGAGTTGTTGACAAGGGTG
>CAJOQW010000108.1 GCA_905236955.1 uncultured Bacteroidales bacterium | reverse complement strand
GGGATTATGCCTGCCCAGGAAAGGATTGGAAATCATAAGCAGGTCTGCATCGAAATCTTCAGAGTACGAGATGTCCGTAAATTCGGTTGTCATTTGCCAGATGAGAAAGTCTCCTGCCGTTACCTCAAACGGTTTGTGCCCACAGGAAAAAGACATCTTTCCACCCATACAGAGCAGATGGATGTGATAGTCCTTGTGAAAGGCATCCGGACGGACGAAATCGGTAAGTGTATTATAAATCAGGAAATCTTGCATTGCTTTAGGTCGCTTTATAAGGCAAATATACGCATTTTCTCGCAAAACGGAAAAAAGGGTAAATCATTCCGCATTTGGGGTAACGTTGCGTAGTAAAAAGCCCCTTACCTTTGCACCAGAAACAAAAACGACCAATATGGAAGCATTCAAAGTAGATCCAAGACAGACAACAGCAGAAGAACATGCCGAGGGCGTGCGCCAGGCCCAGGTTCTTTTCAATCTCAACCACACAATGCCCTTCACGGATGAGTATTATGCGCTGGTGCGTGAGCTGTTCGGTGAGAACCTCGGAGAAGGTGCGACCGTGATGTCCGGCCTCACCGGCGTATGCTTCGACAAAGTCCGCATTGGCCGCAACGTGATGATTATGAACAACTGCCTGATGATGTCCCGCGGAGGCATTACCATCGAAGACGGTGCGATGATCGCAGCCAACGTTCAACTCATCGCCAATAACCACGACCTTCATGATCGCACCATCCTCCTTTGCAAGCCGGTGCATATATGCCGCAACGCCTGGATAGGCGCAGGAGCGACCATCCTTCCCGGTGTGACCGTCGGCGAGAATGCTGTAGTAGCTGCAGGTGCGGCCGTGACAGCAAGGGTGAGATTCTCCGCGATCCGGTCATCAACGCCATTGCCAGGGCGCATGGCAAGTCCGCAGCCCAGGTCATCATCCGCTGGCATCTGCAGAAAGGCTTCTGTGTGGTCCCCGGCTCTTCCAATCCGGCTCATATCCAGGAGAACATCGAATCCTTCACCTTCACCCTTTCCGACGATGAGATGAAGCAAATCGCCGCCCTGAACAAGGAGAAACGCTATTTCAACATGTCCTATGAGCAGATCAAGGCTTGGATGGGCGATTACGAGCTCTGGGATTAATTCAGTATCTTAGCGAAATGAAACGTACATCCAAATCATTAATGACGGTCCTGCTGGCGGTGCTTACCGCCGGCACGGCCTGTGGACAAAACAAGAACAATATGAACCAGAAAGCACTTGTTGTCTTTTTCTCTCACGCTGGGGAAAACTACTCCGTGGGCAACATCGAAGTGGGCAACACCAAGATTGTGGCCGACTATATCTCCGAAATCACCGACGCCGCCCAGTTTGAAATCGTTGCCGAGAAGAACTACGACATGCCCTATATGGATCTCATCAAGGTTGCCCAGGACGAAGCCAAGGCCGGAGAACTGCCTGCCTACAAAGGCGATGTGGATGTGGCTCCTTATGATATCATCTTCATCGGCGGCCCCATCTGGTGGGGTACCTATCCGCAGGTGATGTTCACTTTCTTCAAGGATCACGACCTCTCGGGCAAGACCGTCATCCCGTTTACCACCCACGAAGGCAGCGGGCTTGCCTCCACCGTCCGGGATGTAAAGAAAGCCTGGCCGAAAGCGACAGTGAAAGATGGTTTCTCTATCTACGGCCACGAAGTCCGCACTGGCAAGGCCAAAGTGAAGGAATGGCTGAAGGGATTAGGCTGGTAAATTCGATTTCAACTGGGAATTCGGATTTATCAGTATAAAGCAAGCCCCGGCAGCATCTCATTTGTTGCCGGGGCTTTATTGAGATTTCATGGAGAATGCGTATATTGCGTTCGATGAATCGAAATTTGAAAAAAAGCATTTCTTATGGCATTTTTCCCTCCAATACCCTTAATCCGTAAGCGGATTATAGTAAAACGGTTGTCTGCTTGTGGTGCAACTTCAGAGGCGACTGCGAAAACGTTATCTGAGGCAGGCGTCATCAATCCAGATTGCTTCACGAAGATAACGGATAGACTGGTTGGAAAAGGAATCATTCACAGGACATCTGACGGTAGGTATTATCTCTGATCGGTAAATTCGTTTTTTCAGGGACAAAGACAAATCGTGATTCAGCGTATTCCCTTGATGGATTGAAGCAGGTATAACACCGGAAATATTTCCAGACGGCCAATCAGCATTTCAAGCATTCCTGTAATTTTCAAGATTGCAGGGAAATCCGCATAATTTGACATTGATCCCACATCGCCAAAACCGGGACCCACATTGCCGATGCATGCCACAGATGCGGTTAAGCCCGTGGTAAAGTCGAGATTGAAAGCAATGTTGACAGCGGCGAATATGACAACGATCGACAGATAGCAGGATATGTATCCGAATGCATCGTTAACCTGCTCTTCGGACTTCGCTTTGCCGTCAATCCTTACAAGATGGATGGTATGGGGGTCGACGGTAAGTTTTACTTTGCGGTGAACACCTTTGGCAGCCAGTATGGCCCGGTCTATCTTGATGCCTCCGGACGTGGAACCGGAGCAGCCACAAACGAGGGAGCAGATAATGAGCACCGCCATGCTGAGCGGTGGCCAAGTTGTCGTGTCCTGTGTTGCGAATCCCGTGGTCGTGGCGATGGATACAACCTGGAATGATGCGTCCCTCAGGGCCCTTGAAAATTGCCCTTATTTCTACAGTGGCTCCAGTCCTGGTCCCGGGCTTGTTCAAGTATATTGGAGAATCGGCGCCTTCAATTCTACTGAAGACAATTTCATCATTCCATACGAAGACGTCCTTCCATACCTTACTTCGGAGGCCAAAGAGCTGCTGGCCATCGGAGACCGGTCGAAGGACGGCCTATAGACGGCATACCAATGTACACCGTGTTCAATAATAACTATATTTGTAAAGAATCATCAAACGTACAAGTTCATGAGAATCAAATCCTTATTTTTCTTTATGGCAGCCCTCGCCTGCCTTGTTTCCTGCAAAGACAAACCGGTCAGCATTTTCAACGGGGAAAATCTCGACGGGTGGTACTGGCAGACGGTTGCTGACAGTCTCTATAGCGGCGATGACACCTTCACGGTGATGGATGGCGCGATCCATATCAGCGGCCGCCCTTACGGGTTTATCCGCACTAAGGAGAAATTTTCGAATTATGTCCTTACCATGCAATGGAGGCGCCTCGGGGAGAAACCCGGTGACGGAGGCATCTACAACTTCATCCAGGATGCGGAGAAGATGTGGCCGGTAGGAGTACAATGCCAGATGACCTACGACGACCTGGGCATGTTCATGAGCGGCCTTCCCCTGGAAGGGGTCGAGCCCAACGATCGCGCTTCGTATCGCTTGCCGCGGCCGGGAGGCAATCCCGAGAAGCCCATGGGCGAGTGGAACGACATGGTGTTCGACTGCGGGCCCGACGGCCAGATCACGATCACTCTCAACGGGGTTGAGATAAACAGCGCCAAGTGCAGCGAATCAGAAGGATATATAGGCTTCCAGAGCGAGGGCAGCGTGATGGAATTCAGGAACCTGGCCGTCACCCTCAGGTGACAGCGGTTTCAGTGTATCCTTAAGATATCGGCTCCGCCGATGACGGCAAGCCTCTCGGCTTTCTGCGGGTCTCCTCCGTTGAAGAGAGGGTCTTTGGTGAAGCGTTTGTCCGCCACGCCGGCCAGCACAGGCCTTCCGAAGCGTTTGAAGGAGCTAAGGTTCGACAGCAGTTCCCAGTTCTGCGCGACGGTCTTGGCAAAGCCGAAACCGGGGTCCAGTATCCAATCCTCGATGCCGTTCTCCGCCGCTCTCGTTTCGAACACTTCGAAATACTCCAGCACCGCGCTGGTTACTCCCCGGGGATAATCGGTAAGATTGTCCATATTCCCGGGGGTCCCCCTTTTGTGCATGGCTACATATCGGAGTTGCAGATGCGCTACTGTACTGAGCATGCCGGGGTCGTCTTCACCGGCGGATATATCATTGACTATGAAATTACCCGCCAGGTCGTATGCCCTCTGCACGATGCCGTTCCTGTAAGTGTCTATGGAGATGCTGAAGCGCTTGTCGTCCCTCACGGCCAGAAGGCACGGCTCCAACCTCTTCCATTCTTCTTCCTCCGGGACGTACGCCGCCCCGGGCCGGGTACTCACAGCCCCGAAATCGAGAATGGTGCATCCCCTTGCCAGCAGGTCTTCGATCCTGGCGGACAAAGCCTCTGCGCCCTGCGCCCTGCTCGGTGCGTAGAAAGAGTCGGGTGTCAGGTTGACTATGCCCATCAGCAGGGGCTTATTTCCGGAAACGCTTTCCATAGGGGCAAAAGTAGAGAAAAAATGAATATCTTTGTAATCTATGCTTATAGTTTTGGAAGGCCTTGACGGTGCGGGCAAATCCACCCAGGTGAAAATGTTGAGGGAATATCTCGGGAAGGTATCGTCCCGTCTCACATACATCCACTTCCCGCGATACGACGCCCCGGTTTACGGCGGGCTCATAAGCGGGTTCCTGCGCGGCGATTTCGGAGCGATAGGGCAGGTACACCCCAGGCTGGTAGCCCTCCTGTATGCCGAAGACCGCCATGCCGCGGTCCCCGATATCGAACGGGGGCTGGCCGGCGGCGGCACCGTCCTTCTCGACCGCTACGTGTACAGCAACCTTGCATACCAGTGCGCCAAGATGCCCACCGAAGAGGAGGCTGAAGAATTGCGCAAGTGGATAATCGACACCGAATTCGGCGCCTTCGGCGAACCCCGGCCAGACATCAATATCTTCCTCGACGTTCCCATCTCCTTCATAGAGGAAAGCCTCCGGCGCAACCGCGAGGGGAACGACCGCGATTATCTCGTGGGCAAGAAGGACATCCACGAGGCCGATATCGAGTTCCAGAAGAAGGTCCGTGCGATGTATTTGCGTCAGGCCCGGGAAGACGGCTCGCTTACGGTGGTCGGCTGTGCCGGTGCGGACGGCAGGATGCTTCCTCCCCAAGCCATTTTTGAAAAGATCAAAACTCTGGTAGATGAACGGATTTAAACGCATTTGCGCAGTGGTCCTCGGCACGGTGCTTTTCGTGGCCGGCATGCTCAAGCTCATGGACCCGACAGGCACCACCCTTATCGTGGAAGAGTACCTTAAATTCTTCC
>CAJOQW010000107.1 GCA_905236955.1 uncultured Bacteroidales bacterium | reverse complement strand
ATACAATGGTTCCGGAGTGGACGTGACGGCCATGCTCGAGGCCGTGCTCGTATGGACGGACGGGTCGGTTTCCCAGACGATGAGGCCAATCAGCGCCTCCGCCGACGGAACCAACCCGGTGCTGGCCCGATCGGAATACGGCGCGTATCCGGCTTTCGGTACCAGCACAATCTACCAGGCGGGGGAGAGCCAGATAATATGCGAATATGAAGGGTCTTCCGTGGTTTTCACCATTTATTCCGCCACCAATTCGGCCGTAGAGATGTCCGGGATACCGCAGGATGCGGCTACGGGAAGCAGTTTCACCCTCGTCACCGGTTATTACGAGGGACTCGTTAGGACATCCAGCAGTTCCTACGACGTCGAAGTCCTTAAGGAAGAAGGCCCCAAACTCTGGCTCGCCACCGATGCCGGCGACGGTTTTATAATCAGGAAATAATGCGCAGGACCCTGGTCATAATCGCATCACTGATCCTCTCGGCTGCAGCATCGGCTGTGCCTGCCAGGCGCGGGCTCCATCCATATACGCAGCCCGACGGCAGCACCATAATGGTCAGCCTCAGGGGGGATGAATTCTGCCACTGGCTGGAAGATGCATCAGGGAAGGTTCTGGAAAAAGCCGCCGACGGATTCCTCCGCCAGACGGGTCGGGCTCCTTTCAACAGCGGTCGTGTCACGCTTATAAACCAGCGCCGCAGCGTCGCCCGGTCCGCGGCCTCCGCTTCCGGCCACCCGATGGGGACCAAACATATCCCCGTCCTGCTGGTAAACTTCAAGGATGTCAAGTTCACGCTTTCCGACCCGAAAGGCTCCTTCGACAATCTTTTGAACCAGCGCGGTTATTCGCAAGGGGGTGCCACCGGTTCCGTCGCGGACTTCTACTACGAGAATTCCCGCGGAAGATACTTGCCCGTCTTCGACGTATATGGTCCTGTCGACCTTCCCGAGAATATGGCTTATTACGGTGCCAACGACAGCGACGGGTGGGATGTCAAGCCTGAAATCGCCCTCAAGCAGGCCGCGGAACTGCTCGACGCAGAGGTTGACTTCAGTGTTTATGATTCGGACGGCGACGGCTATGTCGATATGACTCTGATGTATTATGCGGGCTATAACGAGGCGGAAGGAGGCCCTGAGGACAGCATCTGGCCGCATCAGAGCAACGTGAGGTCGCGCAGGTACAAGTTCGACGGAGTATATCTGTCCAAATATTTCTGCACTTCCGAGCTCCAGGGGAACAAGGGCGCCAAAATGTGCGGCCCCGGCACGACCTGCCACGAATTTGCGCACTCGTTGGGCCTTCCCGACATGTATGACACCGATTACTCCGACAACGGAAAGGCCGGCGGCACTTACGCTTACGACGTCATGGCGGACGGGGTTTACAACAACAACGGAAATACACCTCCATATTTCAACGCCGAAGAGTTGTTGATGCTCGGGTGGCTCGACTCCCTGCGCACCTTGCCCGCATCGGGTTCCTTCACCATCCCCGAGTTTTCGTCCGAAGAACCCGTAGCGTACCGTTCCCCTTCAAGTACCGAAGGCGAGTACTTCGTATATGAATGCAGGGGATCATCCCGCTGGGACGCATATATACCGGCTCCTGGGGTGATAGTTTACCATATCGACAAATCATCCCGCAGGATTTCCGGAACCGGCACCACGGCCTATAACCTTTGGGCGGATTGGGAGACGACCAACTCCATAAATGCGAACGGCAGCCACCCCTGCGGATACATCATACCTGCCGGTGCACAGAACTATACTCCCTATACCAATCCCAACAACTACTATGGCTCCGGCAGTCCCACAAGCGGACTCAATTACAGCGGCAACAAGTTCCCGTTCGGCACCGGCACGGACACCTATTTCCCGGCGGATTGGGCAGGACAGGTAATGCCCTACGGATTCGCCAGCATCAAGTACTCCTCCGAAGCCGGTTCCGCCGAGATTAGCATGGAACCCTCATCTGCCGGATCGAGGTACAACCATATCTTCAATCCCGGCGGGGGGCGCTATGTGAGCGGTGAGGAATTCGCGCTCAAACTCATCGAAGCCGCAGACAACGCTCCCCAGGCCGTATCATGGTATTTCGACGGGGATTCTGTCAGCGCGTCTTCCGTGACGTTGGAAAAGGGCCCCCACACCGTGCAGGCCATACTTACATTCGAGTCCGGAAAAACCCAGACGGTACTGTTGGAAATCACGGTCGATTAGCTTGCTTAAACATAATGAGAGGACGCCTGACCTTCGTCGCATTGTCCCTTTTGCTAGGGATCCTTCCGGCCTGGGGCCGGGAGGAATATGAAGTATATGGACCCCAGGGCGGGGTTGTCGCGAGCATGCTTGCCGGACTGCTGGCGCAGGAAGGTGCCGATGTACCGGATGGTTTGATCTTGCTAGCTCCGGGAGAGGTCATCAAGGAAGCTACCCGGGCCGGCTCTTTCTTCGGACAGAAATTCGATCCGGCCGATCCGCCGGAATATATTAAGTGCTGGGGCTTTACAAACTCGGACGCGACTACCTTGTTCAGACCCGGGAACTGGACATTTACGGTGTGTCCTCGTGCTATCAGGGGCCTGTCCGCCTGATCCATGGCGACTGTGACGGCATAGTCCCGCTCTGGTGCAGCGAGAAATATCACGGGATCTACGATAATTCCGACCTGCACGTCGTCGAAGGAGAGAACCACATGATCATCCGCAGGAAGAAGGAGGTTGCAAGGCTCGTTGTGGAGTTCGTGGAACAGGTTTCCCTTTGAGGGTGGCATTCAACTTCTGCAAGCAGGGGCATATGGTAATGTCGATGTCCTTTATTTACTAGGTATCTTGTCGGGGTAAAAGGGGAGTATGCCACGCCATCCGGCTACTTCGTGGATCCGCTTGAATGTGAAGAATTCGACCTGCTTTTCCCGCAAAAAGAGAAGAAACGCTTGCCGGGGCAGTTGTGGTAATTGGTAATTTGTTATATTTGTAGGAAATTTCTAACAAATACCACAATGCAAGAGAATGACGGAAAATACATCTTCGGAGTTGTGAAGGTGGGAGATAAGGGCCAGATCGTGATTCCTCGCGATGCCCGCAAGCTTTATGACATCAAGCCCGGTGATGCCCTTATCCTGCTGGGAGACCAGAAGGGCATGGCCATGTTGAAGACGGAAATCTTCCAGGATGCAATCGATCAGGCCATGGAGGGCCTGACAAAATGAGAAAGCATTGGATGGACAACCTCAGATGGGTGACGGTGATACTTGTGCTCATCTACCACGTGTTCTATTTCTACAACAACAAAGGTGTCTTCGGGGGTATAGGAGGCTTTGAGGAAGACCCCATGGGACAGCGTCAGGATGCTGTCATGTACCTGCTCTATCCCTGGTTCATGATGCTGCTGTTCCTTCTGGCGGGAATAGGTTCGCGCTACTCGCTTCAGAAACGGAGCGTACTTGAGTTCATAAACTCGCGTACGCTCAAGCTGCTCGTTCCTTCCACCATAGGTCTGCTTGTATTCCACTGGATGACAGGGTATTTCAACACCCATATCGCCGGCGTGGACGTTCTCGCATCCGTGTCGCAGCCGGCGAAGTTCTTCCTTTGGGCGTTCAGCGGCATAGGCCCCCTGTGGTTCATCCAGGACCTGTGGCTGTTCTCACTGTTGCTTCTGCTCATCCCCAGGAAGGACGGCATCCACGCCTGGTGCGGAAACATAGGACGCTTAGGCGTGTTTTTCCTGGGCGTCCTCATCTTCCTGGGCGCTCAGACACTGATCATGCACCCCAGGCCCGAGTCAGCTGACGGGTTATACAATCTGTACAAACCAGTATTCTATTTCATCCCGTTCCTGATGGGATACTTCGTATTCTCCCACGAAAAGGTGCAGGATGACCTCGCCAAGTATCATATGCCGCTGCTTATCCTGGCCTTGTTGTCCGGTGCGGCGCTGCTCAAAACCACTTTCGGCCAGAACAATACCGATCCGATCTATCTCCGCGGGTGGCTGAACAATCTTTACGCATGGCTGATGACCCTTGCGATGTTAGGCTTGTTCAAGGCCCGCTTCGACTTCACGGGAAAGTTCGCCGCTTACATGACGGGCTCCAGTTTTGGAATCTATGTGGTTCATTATCTGGTCATTGCATCGTTGGGCTATATGATGAAGGTATATACGTCCCTGCCTCCTTTTGCCATGTATGCCATACTCTTTGTGGCAGTCCTGTTCCTGAGCCCGCTGATATATGAAATCCTGCACCGCATACCGTTTATCCGCTGGTGTGTGTTTGGGGAAAAGAAGAAGCAAACCTGATAGCGTGGAAATCATGGTAATTATGCTTATTTTTGAGGCATGGAAGAAAAACATACTATCCTTTTCTGTCAAAGTTGCGGGATGCCGCTGACAGAAGATCTTCTAGGCACCGATGCCGACGGAGGCAAGAACCCCGAATATTGCAGTTATTGCTATAAGGACGGGGCCTTCACAAGCGAGTGCACTATGGAGGAAATGGCAGACCTATGTGCTCAGTTCGTGGACCATTTCAATGCCAATACCGGCCAACATCTTACACGCGGGCAGTACAAAGACGGCCTTCTTCAGTATTTCCCGACACTGAAGAGATGGAAACAGACAGACTGATATTCCGACCATGGAGAGAGGCCGATGCCGAAGTGCTCTTCAAGTATGCCTCCGACCCTGACGTCGGGCCAAGGGCGGGTTGGGAACCGCACAAGTCGGTAGAGGAGAGCCGCGAGATCATCCGCACGCTCTTTTCGGGAGACCACATGTGGGCGCTGGAACTTAAGGCAAGCCGTGAGCCTATCGGTTGCATGGGCTTTTTCACGCACGGTGAGAGCAACATTGTCATAGGAGAGAACGATGCTGAGCCCGGCTATTGGATAGCAAAACCCTATTGGAACCAGGGAATCTGCACTGAGGCGCTTAGGGCACTCATCGACTACTGTTTCAACGAAAAAGGCTTCGAGACTCTCTGGAGCGGCTTCTTTGTGGATAATCCGGCATCGGGGCGGGTGATGGAGAAATGCGGCTTCCGGGATACCGGACGTATCAATTGGTGCAGCCACCTTTACGGCGGGCGCGACCGCCCGGTAAAGGTCATGCGGCTGGACCGTTCATTTCCGCTTACCGAAGGGATCCTGATGGGTTATGTCCCTGAACGTTACGTCAATGACGAAAGATACCGCAGCGGCCATGTGGGCATTATCGCCCCAGGGGAGGGCACCCGTATCCTCGGTATGCATGCCCCGGAAATGAAGACGGTCGCAAAGACACTTGTGCGCCTTGGGTGCTGGAGGAAGCAACTGGATATTTGGAAACGGCACCGGCCCTTGACCGGTACCGGGGGGTTGACCCACGAAGAGCGGATGATCTGGGGTCTTGTCATCGATTACGCCAAAATGCCGATCGAAGAACGCCTGGCCCAAATCGAAGACTTCTTGCCGGCAATCGACAACTGGGCTCTCTGCGACAATTTGTGCTGCAATGCCAAATGGGTGGAAAAAGAAGACAAGGAACGTATATGGCCCTTCCTGACGGGCCTGATTGCATCCGGACAGGAATTCCGTGCCCGTGTGGGACTGATCCTCTCACTGGCCCATTTCCTGGACGGTAACAACCTGAAGCGCACGCTGGAAACGGTCGCGACCAGAAATTATAAGGATGAAGACCCGTTCTACATCCGAATGGCTGCCTCCTGGCTTTTTGCCGAAGCGCTCAGTAAGCAGTATGATACGGCTCTCCCTTATCTTGAGTGTAGGCGGTTATCCCGCTGGATACACAACAAGGCAATCCAAAAAGCGCGGGAGAGCCGGCGGGTCCCAGTTGACCGGAAGGAATATCTCAATACATTGAAATACAGGCACGGTTAAGATCATGAAAACGAACTTGCGAATAATCCTCCTGTGCGCCCTTGTCCTGACGGCTTGCCGGAATGCCGGCATAAGCCTGACCGTGGAGCAGGAAGAGTCCATGTTCGGTAAATGGATAGCGACTTTGGCTTCCGACGGCTTCGGGGGCAGGAAGCCCATGACTCCTTATGAAGATGTCACCGTAGGGTATATAGTTTCACAGTTGGACTGTCTGGGGATACAACCGGCTTTTGACGGCAGCTACTATCAGGATGTGCAGTTAATCTCGACGCTCTGCACTTTCGATGGGGGAGGCCTGTCCTACCAAGGCCACGCAGGCGGAGGCCTGCTGCGTACTCCGGAGGATTTCGTCGGATGGACTTCGCGCCCCGACGCCCGCATGGACCTGAAGGACGCGCGGTTTGTATTCTGCGGATTCGGGATTGACGCCGGTGAATTCGACAGGCACGATTTCGACGGTGT